>JACPGD010000139.1 GCA_016182645.1 Candidatus Hydrogenedentota bacterium
CCTCTTGAACCTCTCTGAGGCGAGGACCGTCGTAGGCACATTGAGTTCGGCCCAATTCGACGTAATAGACACCAGCGGCGACAACCACCTCTCCGAGGCTGAACTGCGTGCCGCGGCCAATCTGACCACCCCGCCACCACCACCCGCGGACGGATGCCAAGGCGCCAAGAGCGCCGCCTTTGACGGCCTCCGCCGCTTTGTCGGCGACTTTCTGGCCTTGGGCTTGACGTTTTCGGTCCTGGCGGCCATCGCGGCCCGCCGCCGCTGGTAACGCCAGCCAAGATTGGCACACCGAAGCCCCTTACCGGGGTGGGCTCGGATCCCGCTTTGGCCTCCCGGGCACCTCGCCATACCGCGCTGTAAAAGAAAGTTCCAACCTGCCTGTAACGAATCTCTCCTTCGACAATAGTATCTGGTGGAAGGCATGTCAAGGTCACCAAGACCGACACAGCCAACCCAGTGGTGAAACCAAGGAAAACAGAAGGAGAATGGGAAATGGGTATCGTTGAAGCGATTACGGATCTTATCGGCGGCATTCTGAATCTGATCGGCGACATTCTCGGCACGCTGTTCGGCTGGCTGCCCTTCGTGTAATCGGCGACCCCGGATTCAACGTCTTTCAAAGAACCCCCCTGCAGTCTCCCCTGCATGTGGTTCATGCGCCGTCGTCACCCCCCCAACCCCCTCTATTGACGACGGCGCCTTTCTTTTTCCCGATCAATTGCACAATTCACCGCGGCAGGTTCTGTTTCCCTTCTGAGTATTATTCTCTGCCGCTCACCGCCGCGGCGTTTGCGGCCCATCTGAATACCCTGTTATGCTCCCGCCGCTCTTGTCCATGTTTAGGGTGTCGTATATGCCTGAAGTCGTTCACCAGCCCTCGCCAGAACCCAGCCACCGGAAGGTTTCTCGCCGCCGCACGGTTTCCTTCGTCCTGGTTTTCATGGTAACCGTCTTGGTACTTCTGACCGGCTACCGCTACACCATCCAGAGCGTGGTCAACGATTGGTATTTGTTCCAGGTCGCGCGGCATACCACCTGGGTTTTGGATCTCGTGGGTTACCGTGCCACGCTGGAAGAGCAGAAGCTCGCCCCACGCCCGGAGGAAGCGCGCGCCACGATGAAGGCCTGGGAAAAAGGGCTGGAACGCGCCGAACCGGCGGCAGTGAACGAAGAATCCCCGGTCCCGCTCAGCCGGTGGGAACGGTACCGGTACCGCATTTTGAGTGGCCGGCGCGTCAGGTACGGCGGCGCCATCGGCCCCAGGGTCAGCTTCGTGCTCTCGCCCGGACTCCTTGTCCGCATCCACGATTTGGACGAGCGCGCCGCGGAACTTGGCGCGCAGCCGGACGCCGATCCGCGCGAAGGCGCCCTGGCCGCCGTGCGGGAGGAATTGCAGCGCCTGCGCGAGGAACAGGAGCGGCTGCCGAAGGGCCTGGAAAGCCGGGGGGCGCTCATCGGGAAGACCTTTACGTTCATCGTAATCCCAGAGTGCGGCGCGTTTGAAGTCATGGCCATCTTCCTGGCCGCGGTTATCGGCTTCCCAACGTCCCTGCGGAAACGGCTGCTCGGGCTACTGCTGGGGATGCCGGTTCTCTACGTGGTGAATATAATGCGTTTATCCTGTCTCGCCGTTATTGGCGCGCTCAGCGGCAGTGGCGAATGGTTTGATTTTGCCCACAACTACGTCTGGCAGGCGATCTATATTGTATTTGTCGTCGCGGTGTGGCTGGCCTGGGTGGAATATATCGTCAAGAGGAATGGAAGATGGCAGCGACGCGAGCCCGCGGCAGCGTAGTGCTCTTTTGCCTGCGCTTTCTGGTTTTCGTGGGAGTTTTCGTGGTTGTCTGGTGGCTGCTCCTGCCCGTGTATGGGTGGCTGCTGGTGCAAGCCTCCGGGAGTGTCCTGCGCTTCGTTTTGCATGTTCCCATTACCTACGGGGACATTAAGACCAGCGGTATCCTCAACACGCGCTCTCTCCTCGTCTTTGGCGTTGATCAGCACGAGAAGGCCCTTCCGATTGCGCTCCTGGTGACGAACGTACCACCTTACCTCGCGCTTGTGCTGGCTACGGCCGGTCTCACATGGGCGCGGCGCCTCAAGATTATTGTCTGGGGCGTGGGCATCCTCGCCCTGGGCCACGTCCTGTTCATTGTCTACGCGCTCAAGTTCGTGTTGTCCGCCCAGGCCGGCGCGGCTGTCCCCCAGCAACTCGGCGAAATTCCGACCGCTGTCGCCCAGTTTTACCTTACTCTCCCCTTTCTGCTCTGGATCATCTTCGCGTACTGGGATCGGCTGACCGCCTACCTGGACTCAGATTTTGAGAATTGACGGTCAGGAGTAAATGAATCGGACGGATCGGACCGATCGGATGAGTTCGGCCACGATTCGCAAGAAACTCAGCACTCAGAACCAATCCTTGCGTTTCTCCGCGTCCTGACCTTAGACTACCCGCATTACCACCACCTATCCACTGGGGATTTTCCATCGATGGCCACCTTGCGCGACCGTTACGTACAGTGCATCAAAGAAATGCAGGACCACCTTTTCAACGAACTCGTGCCCTTCTGGCTGACCCACGGCGTGGACAAAGAGTACGGTGGTTACCTTACCTACCTGGATCGCAATGGCAATCCTACGGGCGAAGGCGTGAAGACGCTGATCTGCCAGACGCGCATGATCTATTCCAATTCGTCCGCGCACCGGAACAACCTGGGCGATGGCAAGTTCCTGGACATTGCGCGGCAGGGCGTCGAGTTTCTGTTCAAACATTTCTGGGACGATGAATTCACGGGCTGGTACTGGACGACCGAGCAGGACGGCACGCCCAAGAACCTTTCCAAGTTGATGTATGGTCAATCCTTCGCCATTTATTCCCTGAGCGAATATGCGATGGCCTCGGGCGATCCGCGCGCCCTCGAGATGGCCGAAGAAACCTATAAATGCATCACCTCGCTCGCGCACGACAATTCTTACGGCGGTTTCTTCGAATTCATGGAGCGCGATTGGCAGAAGAAAAAGCCCGGTGTCTACGGGGGCGACCGCAAGTCCTTCGACGTCCACATGCATCTGATGGAGGCATTTACCAATCTGTATGAAGCCTCGGGGGACAAGAAGTATAAGGAGGCTGCTGAATACGTCATTGATTTGATCTTCAAGTACATCCTCCATCCCGTGTACGGGACGGGCATCGCCCAGTTCTCGCTCGAGTGGCAGCCCCTGCGCGCGATTATTTTCAAGGACGTCTGGGGCTCGGACCGGGACGTCGAGGAGGACGAGGGACGGCCATTGGACAATACCAGCTTTGGTCACAATGTCGAGTTTGCGTGGCTGCTCAAGCACAGCATCGACATTCTCGGCCTGGACCTCGACCAATATCGCGAACCCATGCGCAAGATGTTCGATCACTGCCTGAACTACGGCATCGATTGGGAGCGCGGCGGCGTATATTGCGAGGGGCCGCACGATGGCCCGGCGCGCGAGCGCAACAAGGAGTTCTGGCAGCAGGCCGAGACGCTGATCGGCATGCTCGACGCCATGCTCCTCTTCAACGAAGAGAAGTACCTGAACGGCTACGAGAACGTCCACCGCTTCGTCATGGACCACGTCATCAATCACAAAGTCGGCGAGTGGTTCCCGCTCTTTGACGAAAACAACAACCTGCTTTGGGACTACATGGCTCACGCCTGGAAGATCAACTACCACACCA
>JACPGD010000137.1 GCA_016182645.1 Candidatus Hydrogenedentota bacterium
AAACAGAATACCGTCGTGCAGGCCGCGCCATTGGAGCGAGAAATCCGCGACACCGTCCGTGCAATGGTCGGACATGAGCAGGAACTCCAAACGCGCTTCCTTCGCGGCGGCGAGGACCTCGGGAAATGGGACTTCTGAATCATGCGAGAGTTCGGAGTGACTGTGGCAGATGCCGCGGAACTCGGTCCAGCCGTCGTCCAGGGTGACGGCCTCCCGCTGCGCGCCGAGTGCCGCCCAGGCGCGGGCCAGGCGGGGAAAGTGGACGAAGCGGTTGTACAGGGCATCATGAAAAGCCACGGCGCCCACCAGTACGCCGGCCACGCCAATGATGAAAAGAGGGAGAAGGATCTTGCGGCATAGCCGCAACGCGAACTGAAGAACTGCGGGTCTTGACATGGCGCTGAACATACCCAAGGACAACTTCGGGATTCAATGTTTTTCTGCTATAATCGCTTTATCTTGAGTAGCTCTCATCCTAAACCCCCATCTGTCGTGGCGGTTCCGCTGGATCCAGGCAAGTCTGGGCGGCCGAAGTGGCCCGTCAGTCTGCTGAGCGGGGTCGTCGCGGGCACGGTCGCCTTCCTCTGGTTCCACGTCCACCTCGCGCCGTCTGTTGTTTTTGGGCCGTGGCAGGGGCCGCTGCTCGAAGCAGCACCCTTTTACCGCTACCCGTTTATTGCCCACCAGGTGACGCAGTGGGTGCTGGCTCAGACCGATCTGTCCGCGGCGTGGCTTTCGAATTTGCTCTCCGCGGTGGCCGGGGGCGTGGCGTGTGGCGCTTTTGCCTACCTAGTCTCGACGTTGCTGCGCGGCGAAGTAGCGGCTGTGGCGGCTTTCCTGGCGGGCATCGCGGGCGGATGGCTGCTCGCCCTGCTCTCCCCCATGCAATACGTGTCCACGGGCGCGGGACCGGCGGCCCTGACGCTGGCTTTCGCGCTGATCGGCCTGGCCGGCTTGGTTCGCGTGCTGAAAAAGCACGGGGCGCAATTCACCACAATGACCGTGGGGCTGTTTACCGGCCTGGCCGCGGCCAACCACAGTGGCTTCCTGCTCTTGGGCCTCCTCTGTGTGCTGGCTTTGGCGGTGACCGGACGCAATGTGTACGAAACGCTAGGGCTCGTGCTGTCCTTCTTGGTGGCGTTTGGTCTCACCTCCACGATTCCGGTGGTGCATGCGGTGCAAGGCGGCGAGTCGCTGCAGACGTTTCTGGCGCACGCCCTGCAAATGCCGTATCCCACGTTGGGCGAGGCCCTGCCGGACACACATTTTGGGACGACGGTCTTCAGGTCGATTCCACTCCTGCTTTTTCTGCTCGTCATTCCTGGCGCCTATTTCCTGTTTAATCGCCGGGCGCCGGGTGCCGCAATGGTGCTGATGGCGGTCTTCCTGGGTTTCGGCCCGTTGTATCCGATGTTGACCAACCAGTATGTCAGGCCCGGCGCCCTGATCGATGCGGATGCGCCGCTCCTCATCAGTCTGGCCGCCGTACTGGCATTTATGGTGGCCGGTGCGGCGTCCCTGCTGGCCTTCCCCCTGTCACGCACCAAACCGCCGCGCCGCCTGGTGGGGCTTGCCCAGGCCGCGGCCTTGGTGCTCCTGATGCTGGCGGCGTGGGCCATGCTCTCCCCGCTGTCCCCGGACCGCAAGCATGAGTGGGCGCGCGAAGTGGGCCGCGACACGCTGGACGCCGTGCCGGAAAGCGGCGTGCTGGTCGCCAGGGACCCGCTGATCTATTCGTTCCTACGGGCCACGCAAATCGAGGAGGGCGCCCGCGACGATGTGTTCCTCATGCCGGCCAGTCTGCTGCTCGAACCGCAAGGCCGGCTTGAGATCAGCAAACGGTTGCCGCATGAGATTGAATTGCCCCTCAGCTTCCCCGACGCTGAGGCGCTCGAACGCTGGCAACAGCAGTTGCCGTATCAGTTTGCGCGTTTCTCCGGACATCCCGGGGCCGGCGGCGCTTCGGACGCCCTGCTGGAGGATTTCGCCCTGTGGGACTTGGCCGCGGCCAATATTGACCATGGTGGCGTGGCGCTTGCCGGCCTGTCCCCAGAGTGGCTCGCGGCCCGCGCGAGCGCCGCGGGACTGCTGCTGCTCTATCCGGCGCCGGAACCCGGCGGCGCCGATGTCCCCCTCCCCACTCTTTACACCGGCAGCGACCGCCCGAATGATCCTGACGGCTTGCGGACCTTGAGTGCCATGTTGCTGACGCTGAGCGATCAGGCCCTCCGCCAGGCGGACACCAGCCTGGCGCTGCTGCTGGCCCATGAGGCAGGCCAGTATACCCCCAATGACCCCGGGCCGCGGCTGGCCCAAATCCGGGTGAGGGCGCGCCAAGGGCAAAAGGGCGCCGTCCTGGCGGAAGCGGAGTCCTTCCTGCGCCGGTGGCCGGACGCCCCCTCGAATGACGCGCTCCAGCAGGGAATCAGTGAGAACTTAGACCGCAGCGAGGCGGAAAGCAGCCTGGTGGCCTTTCTCGAACGGAGCACGGAGCAGAAGCAAGACTACACGGCGCGCGATACTGTCTTTGAGGCGTTGTGGCGGCAGGAGCAGTTCTCGCTGCTGGTGCATGGGTACCGGGCGATTCTGGAGGGTGCGCCGCGTGACTTGGATGCCCTGTACCAACTGGCGGCGGCGTATGCCCAACTTGGGCAGTGGGAACAGGCGGATGAGTGCCTGGGGCAGTGGGTAACGACCGGCAATGTCCCCCTCCCGGAAGTGCTCCGCCAACTCAAGGCCGACGGGCGCTTTGCCCATTTCCACACCTACCGCCGCCACACCTACCTCCCGCCGCAGTTCCAGGGCTGAGGGATGGGGGGTTAGGGATGAATTATGAATGGGGAATGAGGAATGGAGAACTGGAGCTGGCTTTAGGGCCGTTTCAATCCACGCCCCGCGCGCGCTTAGGGCGCCGGAGAGTGGTTACCTTGCCCCGGCCGCGCCCACCTGCGCCACGCCGTCCACGGCCTCCAGCCGCACGGCTTTGGTGATTCGGATGGCGCCCGCGTACGCGCCGGCATGGATCCGCAACACACCGCCAGGAATCACGTGGCTGACCCCTTCGATAAAAGTATTGTAGGGCCGGGTTTCACTCCCATCCTCATTCCCATTGTACGCCGCATCCACCCAGATAATGGCGCCCTCCCCTTCTCCCTCGCCTTCGCCTTCCCCTTCTCCCTCGCCTTCCCCTTCGCCCTCTCCCTCGCCCTCGCCTTCGCCACTGGGTGGCGTCACGCGAAGGCACACCGCATCCACATCCAACTGGCCCGGCCCGGTGTCGGTTTCCGGAATGTACTGGTGCCAGTTCAGACGGACTGTGGTGCCCCGAATTTGCGGGATTAAGGCCAGAAGATCCACCTCATGAAAGACCCAACCGGTGTTGCCTGTGGTGAGTGGGTCGAGCGTCAACTGGTACAAGATGGCCAGAGGTTCACCACCCCCTTCGGGCTGGATGGTCACCTCATATTCGCGTGATTCAAAGCAGGGATTGCAGAAGACGACACTCATCATCCACTGCACATGGTCCGCCCACTCCAGCACGATCACCGGTGGATTCGCCGGTATGGACACTTCTTGCCACAGGTCGTAGGTCAAACCTGCATCGCCATCGAATCCATTCTGAACAAACCGAATCCCGGCATAGGGCGCCCCGCCGAAGAATCCGGTCGCAGTGTCCCCCGCCGTCACTATGCGCCACGCCAAGAATTCCGAGGCGGCAGCAGGTGTCTTGTCCGCATTCCAGTTGTCAATGGCCGTGCTGGACTCAAAGCCCCCGTTGAGAGTCAAACATTCTTGCGCTTTGACAGACGGGCAAACACCAAAGGCCAAGCCCCCGAAAAAAAGCAGTACCCCTCGCGATTTATGCTCCCCAAAGTACTTGCCCACTGCTTGTCCTCCTTCCGCACCTGTGGTAGGACTTGGAACAAGCCTAAACAGCGCACGCTGATTAGTCAAGCCCTTGCAGTACGCATGCGGCCCCATCCTGATAGAGAGGCGCGACCCGCCTTGCGAAGTACTAACGAGACGCGGCATTGAGAGCTAACGCATGGAGGCTACCCTGCGAAAGCTAGGGAGAAAGCGAAAGCCACGTCCACAAAGTCCGTTTTCAGGCAGCCGATCTAGGGAAGGAAATCAGATGTCACGCATTGCATCAGACAGCGTTCTTCAGCCCGCCGCGGCCGCCTCTCCATTGGGCCACGGGGGAATGACGCTCGCGGAGGGATACCACTTGTGGCTGGGACACGCAGCCAACTCCAGCCAGACCGAGCCCTCACTTCCGG
This sequence comes from Candidatus Hydrogenedentota bacterium, assembly GCA_016182645.1. Taxonomy (GTDB): domain Bacteria; phylum Hydrogenedentota; class Hydrogenedentia; order Hydrogenedentales; family JACPGD01; genus JACPGD01. The sequence continues at coordinate 4,281 of JACPGD010000137.1, forward strand.
CAACTTTATCCCGCTTCCAACCCAGCGTACTGCCATCCCCTGGACAGGGATAGGGCGGGCGCTTTGCCTGCGGGATTCCGACTCAAACAAACTGCGATCTCTGCTAAATTCACTTTCCCATGGCGAATATCATGCAAACCATTGACAGGAATTACCATTAGGTATACGCTGAACTTCCCTTGTAGAGCCTTCTACCCGGCGCGGCGTGTTGCCGGTGATGATAGGAGAGAGGCAATCATATTTTGAGGAGGCTTGATCATGAAAGGGAAGAAGCAGGGCTTTACACTCATTGAATTGTTGGTCGTCATCGCCATCATTGGCATCCTGGCGGCGATTCTCTTGCCAGCGCTGGCCCGAGCGCGTGAGGCGGCAAGAAGAGCGTCCTGCCAGAACAATCTCAAGCAGTGGGGCATCGTGTTCAAGATGTACTCGGGGGAGAGCCGGGGCGAGAAGTATCCGCCCATGCAAGGGGTGGATGTCTTCTTCCAGGAAGGCGTCAATAATTCGCAGAACGACTGCAACATGTCGGAAGACGCGGATTTCTGTCCGGATCCATTGGCGATCTTCCCGGACTACCTTACCGACTGGGCCGTGGGCCTCTGTCCGAGCAACGGCGATGCCGGCGAAGGGTTTGAAGGAGTGCTTGCGGTCATCAATCAAGGCTGCAATTTCGCCGGGATCGCGTCGGACCTGGACGACAGCTACATCTACTTTGGCTGGCTGATCGATCAGGCGGATGGCGGGTCGGCGACTCTGCCCGCGCCGGACATTGGCAATGGTGTCTACACATTGCCGGTGCAGTTGTTCACGGCCTTTGTCGCGTTGAACAACGCGGGCGCCTTGTCCCAAAATGACACGCTGCCGCCCAATCCCAACGGGGCCCAGAATGCGCTCGACAACAATCTCAATGTCGGCGGAACGGCCGGCAACAACTTCGGTTCGGAGTTGCTCCGCGTTCGTGAAGGCATTGAACGCTTCATGATCACCGACATCAACAACGCTGCGGCCAGTTCCGAAGCGCAGTCCACGATTACCCTCATGTGGGACAGCATGAACGTCAACCCGGACGGCGCGGGTTCCTACAACCACGTGCCCGGCGGCGGCAATGTTCTGTACATGGACGGTCACGTCGAGTTCATCAAGTATGAACGTGGCGGCAAATTCCCCATCAACGAATTCTTTGCGAATTCCGTGCAGTGGGCCGCTGGCGACTGATCCCCCAGACACAGACGCCCATGCGCGACGCCGCCCTCGCCAGGGCGGCGTCGCTTCTTGCGACCTAGCGGGGCGAAGACTTCATCGGCATATTTCCAGCGATCAAACCCATTGCCCAACACACGCTCGCTAAGTTTTTCATATTATTTGTATTATTATTTCTATCGTCAACTGAATGACCCTTGTTTCGCAAAACCGCTCCCGGCCACTCTCCAGGTCTTTTCATACCTTCCGCATTACGCTCTTGCTCTTGCACCCTCTGAGGAAGAAGAGGCCCCTTTTCCATCCTCGCTGTTCTGTGCCATACTGGACAACGGCGAGGGAGCGTAAAAACGAGGAGATCCCGGCATGGACAAGCGGGTGTTAATTGGCGTGGGAGTGTTCGTCGCGCTGTTGCTGGCGCTCCCGATCTTGGCGCCGCTGGCGAAGCAGCTCAAAGGGCCGGATCTGGAACTCGATGCCGCTAACCAGGAACGGATCTATCAGGCTGTCCAGTCCTACGGCAGGCAGATGGGCTATTACCCGCCATCGCTCGAAGCCTTGGTGCCCACCTATCTTGAATCGGTGCCGGTGACTTCGATGGGGGAAGCCTTCACCTATAGCGCCCAGACCGGCGTGGTCGGGGCGCCGTCGTCCGGACCGCAGGAGAAGAAGGCACGCGGCTCGGCCCCCGTGGGCGGCGCCGGACCCATGGGCGAGGTCATGACCGGCATTTCGATTCAAGAGGAACTCAATTAGTCTCCTCATTGGGGAAGGTCAATGTCGGGGAGGCGATTTCGGTTCGCGGTCATCATCCAAGGCGCACGTCGGCGATTTGCTGTTTTCGGACGATTCCTGCATGCTGATTGCACCGGAGAAGGTTTCTGCTGAAAGGAGAACCGCCATGACACACCATCACATGATCACGACCGCACTTCTGCTGGCCCTCGCCCTGCCCGCGGCGGCGCAGCCGGTTGCCGCGCCCCTGGTGGGAACGGAAGAGGTCAAATCGGAGGACCGGGTGGAAACCTGGAAGGGGAAATCCATCATGGTCTTCACGCCGCATCCGGACGACGACACGTTTTCGATGGGTGGGACGCTCGCCAGGCTGGCGGAGAACGGAAACAAGATTACCATTGTCATTTACACGAATGATGACAAGGGTTCGCGCGATCTCGAAATGACGAGCGAGCGCCTGGCACGCATCCGCCGCGCGGAGGAAGAGGAAGCCTGCCGTCTCCTGGGCATTGCGAAAGAAAACATCGTGTGGCTGGGCTATGAGGACGGCAACCTCGAATATGCGGACCCGCAGCGGCTGCGCGGGGAAGTCGCACGCCTGATTAAGATCCACCGGCCAGATGCGGTGTTCTGTCCGGATTCCGGCACAAAATGGGACCAGTGGCACAAGACCGATCACCGTATGGCGGCGCGGCTCACCAAGGATGCCTTCATTGGCGCGGAGTGGCACCTCTATTATCCACAGCATCTGCTGGACGAGGGCCTCAAGCCCTATTCCGTGCCGGTGGCCTATTATTTCTACTCGCAGGAGCCCAACTACGAAATCGATATTAAGGACAAGATTGACCTGAAGGGCCAGGCGGCCGCGGCGCATGTCAGCCAGTTTGAACCCTCCCTTGACAAGTACACGCCGGAGATGCCGGCTCTTGTCCTTCAGAAAATCAAGGAAGGGTTCCTGGAAGCCAATAAAAGCGGCGAGGGTTACGTCGAGCGCTTCCGGCGCGAAGAACACCCCTGATCGCGCAAAACACTGCCAGAAGCCCCTCGGATCGGAACGCGCCGCCGGAGGGGCAGGATCTGTCCCATTTCATTGCGGGAAGTGTAACACCAGATCCTTCAATAACTTACACGCTTGGGCCACACTCGGTGATTTCAGCGCGACAACCCACTTGACAAATCGCGCCAGATGTGGTATAAACCCGTCGATTTTTCTTAGGGGGCGTGTATCAACAACCCGCAGTAAAGGAGGTGAATTGCATGCATAAGTGCACCCTGTGCAACGAAGACATTGATGAGTCTCTGTTGGAGTTCGGAGATGCCATCGATGTAGACGGCGAATTCTGGCACGTCGATTGTTACGACGAGTATTTCGAGCTGGAAGCCGTCTGACCACATCATTAATCGATGTGCACCTCGGAAGGACTTTGTCCCCGCCGAGGTTTTTTCTTTTTCCGGGAGCGGTAAGAGCTGTCCAGAAGGCTGCTTACCATTGATTTGTCCCGGTTACTATCCTATACTCCCCCCGCTGCTTGGGTACCGGGACGTTGAGGCCACCGTGGCATGCTATTCAGTTCCCCTGTCTTTGTCTATTACTTTCTCCCGTTCGTTCTCATTGGCCACTTTCTGTTGCCGAGGGGGAAGAACGCTTTTCTCCTGGGTGCCAGCCTCATCTTTTATGCCTGGGGTGAACCGACCTATGTGGCGATCATTTTCGCGTCCATCCTGATCAACTACACCGCCGGCCTACTCCTCGCGCGGACGCTCCCCCCCCAAGCCGCGCGGACAGTACCTGGAACCGGCAGGGCCGCGAAGGCTGTCCTCATTGCCGCCGTGGCCCTCAACCTGGGCATGCTCGCCTTCTTCAAGTATTTCCATTTCATTGTCGAGAACATGAATCTGGTCCTGCGGCTGGTGTGGCCCACGGCCCAGTGGCATCCGTCCTTTACGGTGGCACTGCCGCTGGGCATCAGTTTCTTCACTTTCCAGGCGTTCAGCTACACCATCGACGTCTATCGGCGGGACACCCCCGCCACGGCGAACCTCATTAATTTCGCCGCTTACATCACCATGTTTCCCCAATTGGTGGCCGGGCCGATTGTGCGCTACGTGGATGTGGCGCGGGAGCTGATCCATCGTCAAATCACCCTGCCGGCATGCAGTTATGGCGTGCGGCGCTTTATCTTTGGTCTCGGCAAGAAAATGCTCGTTGCCAATGAAATGGGCTACATCGCCGACCAAGTCTTCGACATCCCAGCCAACGAACTCACGCCGTCCATGGCCTGGCTCGGCATTGTGGCGTATACGCTGCAAATCTACTTTGATTTTTCGGGGTATTCCGACATGGCCATCGGCATGGGCAGAATGCTGGGCTTCAATTTCCTGGAGAACTTCACCCATCCTTATGCGGCGGACTCGATCCGCGATTTCTGGCGCCGGTGGCATATCTCGCTTTCCACATGGTTCCGCGACTACTTGTATATTCCATTGGGCGGCAATAAGGCTTCCCGATGGAAAACATACCGCAACCTGCTGTTGGTCTTTTTCCTCTGCGGGCTGTGGCACGGTGCAAGCTGGAGTTTCGTCATCTGGGGGTTGTACCACGGCGTTTTCCTGGTGCTGGAGCGCGGTCCGATGGGGCGCTTCCTAGACCGGG
>JACPGD010000138.1 GCA_016182645.1 Candidatus Hydrogenedentota bacterium
ACCGCGATACCTTCCGGGCAGAGCCATTCTATGGGCCGGGCGGATACGCTGCGTTTGAAAACGCCGCCGCGGCCGGCCTGTCCCTGAGCACGTCGATGCAGACCTTCATCATCGCCGATGCTTCGCTGGTGGGCGCCTACCAGGTGGTGCCTGGTTTCCCGCAACCCTTCAGCGCATTGGGCGACGTCGACGGTGATGGCTTCACGAATGCAGCGGAAGCGGCCGCTATTGCCGCGATGGGCGGCACGGTCGAGGACTTCGTGGTTTCGGCGCTCAACCCCTTGTTGAATGGCGCTGGAAGCATGAATCCAGCGTATGTGAACTTCAACTTCACGGGCACGGAGGAAGGCACCGAACTGAATCCGTTCAATACCCTTCAGGAGGGCGTTATTGCGGTGGTTCCCGGAGGGTTGATCCACGTCACGGGCGGCATCTCGCCGGAGACGCCGCGCATCCTCAAGCCCCTGGCGATCGATGCCCCGCTGGGACTGGTGAGGATTGGAGATAACTGACCGCCGCTTAGTGTTCAAGCGACAGAGCTGACGCACACGACCGGGCAGGTCCCGTCTTCAGGGGCCTGCCCGATTTTATGCCCGGCGGGCAGGGCCGAACGGGGTGTCCCTGCCGCTGGGGGTCTGCCGGGAATAGTGTGAATATTGCACCAAACTCTTTGATCGCGTTTTCCAGAAATGCTAGGCTACTCTCACCCCGAAAAGCTGCACGGGGACCGCCAATCTTTTATTCCAGGGGTCTCTTTCTATGTTTATTGGAAGCAAATCGACTAGTACGATTCTCGAAGTATTGTATGTCGGCATTCGCGAAGTCATTCCACGGCAAGGACTGCCCTTTGAAGTGCGGTGTGTGACCAACGGCTGCGAGATTTTCGCGCGCTCCGCCGATCTGACCAAACGTGTGGAAGCCATGGCGATTACGTTCCCCACCGCGGAAGGCGCCAGTCTGCAAGAGTTGAATGCCGCCATGGAAGCGACGCGCACGGGCGGGCGGGTGCGCTGCGACAACGGTTCAGCCATCGTTTCGGTGCCGCCCTTCGAGTGGCGCCAGTTGCCGCAGTTGTTGCCCGTGTCACGGATGATCGAGAAATATTGCGCGAAGCCGCTGCGCTCGCAGACGTGGGAACTGCGGGTCGAGAAATTCGTCACCAACACCTTCAACATCAACACCCTCGTGGAAGAGATGGTGGCGCGGAAGGCGTCGGACATTCACCTGCGCGCCGGCAATCGCCCTTTCTTGCGCATCGACAACGATCTGATGGCGATGGACCTGCCGCTGATATCCTCCGAGGACATGCATGAGATTGTCATGCAGCTTGGCGGACAGGCCGAGCTCGACAGGCTTGAGACCGAAAAGGAAAACAGTTTCCAGTACCATGCCGCTGGCATGGGCTACCTTCGTTGCAGCGGCTACATTAAGTCTGGTGCCATGGCGCTCGGCATCCGGCTGATTCCGGAAGAACCCATCCCCTTCGAGCAGCTTAATATTCCGGAGGCGGTAAGGAGCATTTGCCGGGCGCACCGCGGTCTCTTCCTGGTCTGCGGCATCACCGGCAGCGGGAAATCCACGACACTGGCGGCGATGGTGGACTACATCAACCAGGTCCGCAGCGCGCACATCATCACGACGGAAGACCCGGTGGAATTTGTGTACCGCGATAAGAAGAGCATTGTGTCGCAACGACAGGTCGGGCGCGACACTTTCTCCTTCGCGAACGCGCTGCGCGGCGCCTTGCGCGAAGACCCCGACGTGATCCTGGTGGGCGAAATGCGCGACATGGAAACCATCCGCGCGGCGCTCAGCGCCGCCGAAACCGGCCACTTGGTTTTGAGCACGCTCCATACAACGACGGCGGTCGACACGGTCAACCGTATCATCAGCTACTTCCCGCAGAGCGAACGCGACCTGATCCGGCAGGAGCTTGCCTACACACTCAGGGGTGTCGTCTGCCAGCGCTTGCTCAAGAAGATTGGCGGAGGCCGTATACCCTGCGTCGAGATTTTGCTCGGCGGCAAACCGATCGTGCGCGACGCCATCATCGATGGTGACCTCGACAAGCTATACGGCATCATTGAGGTGGATCCGGACATGAAAAGCTTCGACCAATACGCCGTTGACCTGTTCAAGAAGGGCCTGGTGACGAAGGAAGAAGCCATCTCCGCGTGCGCCAACGAAGAGGGCTTCGAGCGCGTCATCTCCGGCATCAAATCGTCCGAAGGCCGGCGCTTGCTGAAGTAGTCTTCTCGCCCCCGCTGTCCCGCTCAGGGCACGGCCACTTCTGGCGCCCCTGCGATTTCCAGGACCACCACGGAGGCAATCGGGTCCGGGGCAGTCGCAGCCAAGGCCACAGTCTGGTCCTTCCCGCTCCGCGAGACCGCCAGTGCGTTCCGCCCGGGATCGGCCAGCAGATATGCTTTCTCCACCTTGTTCTTCAAACCGGGCACGACCAACTTGCCGTCGCCCGGCCAGTCGAACACATGCAAGTACAGCTTCCCGGGTTTAGTGGTGCAGCGGCCCCAGGCCAGCCCTTGGAAGGGACTGGCCGTCGTCCCGTAGATGCTTTCGCCGTTCACCTTCATCCATGCGCCCATGGCGGCGAGCCGCTCGACGCTGGCCGTGGGAATCAGGCCTTCCGCCGTGGGGCCGACATTGAGCAGAAAGTTACCGCCCTTGCTTGCGATGTCCACCAGTTTCCGGATCAAGTCTTGGGTCGATTTCCAGTTCGTATCGGTCGACTTGAAGCCCCAGGTGTCGTTCATGGTCATGCAGGTTTCCCAGTCGCGGCCGGGAATGCCGGTATCGGGAATCTTCTGCTCGGGCGTGTCGAAGTCCTGGGGAATTTGGATGCGGTTATTGATGATGATATTGGGCTGGATGCTCCGCAGCATACCGGTCACTTCGTCCGCGTGGAGTTCCTCGGCCTTGTGTTCCCAGCCGCCGTCAAACCAGAGCACGCCGATAGGCCCATAGTTCGTGACCAGTTCGCGGAGTTGGCCTTTCATGTAGTCGAGGTAGCGGTTGAGGTCCGCGCCTTGGGTGGGGCGCGTGTCCCAAGGACGCGGGCTGCCCTCGCCGCGCGGCAGGTAATCCGGATGGTGCCAGTCCAGGATCGAATGGTACCAGCACATCTTGATGCCGGCGCGCTGGCACGCCTCCGACAGCTCTTTCATGATGTCGCGCTTGAACGGTGTGCTCATCACGTCATACTCGGTCAGCTTGCTGTCGAAGAGACAAAAGCCGTCGTGGTGCTTGGACGTGATCACGATATATTTCATGCCGGCGTCCTGGGCGATTTTGACCCATTCGTCGGCATTGAAT
>JACPGD010000134.1 GCA_016182645.1 Candidatus Hydrogenedentota bacterium
ACGTGGGAGACAGCCGCGCGTATCTCTTTGACGGGGCGGCCGGTGGTCTTCTGCGTACGTTTGAGTCCCCGCAGCCATTGACTGATGGGCGCTTTGGGAATTGCGTTGCGGGTCTGGCGGACGTCAATGGCAACGGAGCGGGGGATGTGCTGATCACGGCTACCGGGGAGCCCAGCGGGTGTGTTGAGTTCGTGGGCCGGGTGTACTTATTTGATGGGGCAACAGGTGAACTCTTGCATCGCTTCGAGACCATCGGGCCACATTCCTTTGAAGCCTTTGGCTTCACCGTCTTTCCCACCCCTGACACGAACGGCGACGCGCGTCCCGATATTCTCATCGCAGCCTTCAACAAGACAGTGAATGACGTAGCGGCTGCGGGCGAGGTCTATCTCTTTCAGAGCCCGCTTCTGGAAGCGGGCGCCGGCGGTACTGACCTTGAGGATTGCCGCGACGCGTGCGGGAATGGGGGAGAGGATGCTGATGGCGATGGCTTGAGCGGTTGCATTGAAACGTGCCTCGGCACGAGTGACGCGGCGGTTGATTCGGACTTCGACGGCATGCCGGACAATTTCGAGGCACAGTTTGGACTGGACCTGGCGGCTGATGACTCCGCGGAGGATCCCGATGGCGACGGTGTCTTAAACCTCGAGGAATATCTCCGCAACGCATCGCCGCTGGATGCCCGAGATCCCTCCCCCACGTTTTTCGTGCGCATTGATGGCGTGGACGACCCCGCGGGCGGTTCCATCGATCAGCCTTGGGCCACCATCACCTTCGCGCTGAGCCAAGTTGATGGCACTGCGGCGCGGCCCGCTCGGATCCTGCTCCTTTGCGGCGAGTATGAAGAAGACATCACCCTGAAACCGTTTGTGAGCGTGGAAGGCAAACCCGAGGAGACCGTCCAGATTCTGGGGACGGTCCAAGGCGCGCCAAACAGCGCACTCGCCAATCTTGTGCTGGCCAGTGCGGCCGGCGCACCCGTACTTCTTACGGTGGTGGATGCCAACGCGAGGATACAGAACGTCGAATTCACGGGTGTGGGTACGGAAACTGGGATTCTCGCGCAGGGGGCAGGCTCCACTGGGATGGTGATTGACCAGTGCCGATTCACCGGCCTCGCCGTTGGCCTCGAGATGGATGACGCCTCACCGACGGTCCGCCGCTGCTTCTTTGAAGCGTGCGGAGAAGCGGGGATACTGGTGCGTGCCGCGGCAGGGAAGGGCCTGGCCGGCAAATCGCTGGGCGACCAGAGCGATCCCACCAGCGGCTGGAACACATTCCAGGACAATCCAACCCTCAACGTGAAAAACGAGGGCGAAGTACCCATTACAGCGGAGTTCAACGACTGGGGCACGGACAGCGCGGAGGCGATTGCCAACTCCATTTCCGGCCCGTCCGACTTCGAGCCATTCCTGCCCGCGGGCAAGGGCATCCTCGCCGCGTCGCTTTTCTGCACCGTGTGGGATGATGAGAACCAGAAACGGATCCTGAACGCCTCTGTCTCGCTCCGTCCGAGCGGCTATCCGGCCGTCACCGAGAATGTGGAAGGCCTCTATGCTTTCCCCGCCATCCCCAGTGGCACCTACGATCTCAGCGTCGAATCTAATGGCTTCACCGAAGCCACCGATTCCATCACCCTCGCGGACAGCGAGACGCTGTCCATCACAGTCCCCCTGAACTCCACCGGTGGCGGCGGTGGTCTCTTCGATTGTCCGAACAGAAAGGGCACTGTCGCGCCGGGCGACCTGGCTGTGCTTGCGCTGGTTGTTGCTGGGATGGTATCTGTGTGGAAGATTTCACGCCTCTGATCAGTGGATATCCCGTTCTGGCTGATGCACGAGGCAGCATTGCCAATTTTATTCCTCTGGTAAAATGAGGACAGAGGAAATGAGGTAGTGACTGTGGAATCTGATTTTCATCATATTCGTATTCAAACTCAAAGTGTCTATGTTCCGCAACGAAGCAATCCGCTCCTCGATCAGTACTTGTTCGCTTATTTCATTGCGATCCTGAATGACGGCGGTCTGCCCGCCACGCTGCTAAGCCGGCATTGGATTATTGTCGACGCGCGGGGCCGCGTGGAGGAGGTCAAAGGCCTCGGCGTCGTGGGTGAACAACCGCGGATAGTGCCGGGCGCGTCGTTCGAGTACAGCAGCGCCTGCCCGCTCGCCACGCAGTCGGGGATCATGCGGGGCTTCTACCACATGATCGACGACCGCGGGATCGAGTTCTCGGTGCCCATCTCGCCCTTCAAGCTGGCCATTCACGCCAGCCTGAATTGAGTAGGGCCGCGCTCGCCGAGCGCGGCCCTGAATCTGCAACGGAGATCAAAGGTTTGGGTAGCTACGCCACTCTGGGGCTTCCCGCCGGATAATTACTGTCCCGCGGTAAGTGCCGCGCTCGGCGAGCACGGCACTACATGCCCATGCCGTGGCCGTGGTGGGCGTGCGGGTCCGCGGGGGCGGGCGGTTCCGGCTTCGGGATGTCCGTCAACAGGCACTCGGTCATGACGATCATCGTCGCGGAACTGACCGCATTTTGCAGTGCGCAGCGCAGCACCTTGGCCGGATCGATGATGCCGCCCTTGATCAAGTCCTCATAGACGCCGGTGGCGGCGTTGTAGCCGTAACCGCCCTTGCCTTCAGAGACTTTGGTCACGACCAGCGCACCCTCGAGTCCGGCATTCTCGGCAATCTTGACCAGTGGTTCCACCATGGCGCGCGCGACAATCGCGGCGCCGATCGCTTCATCGCCTTCCAGTTTGAGTTCCTTCACCTTGGCGCGTGCGCGCAGCAGCGTGACGCCGCCGCCCGCGACAATGCCTTCGGCAATCGCGGCGCGCGTGGCGCTCAGCGCGTCATCCGCGCGGGCTTTCTTTTCCTTCAATTCCACTTCGGTGGCGGCGCCGATGCGGATGATGGCCACGCCGCCCGCGAGTTTCGCGAGGCGTTCCTGCAATTTTTCGCGGTCGTAGTCGGAAGTCGTGGTCTCGATGGCGCGCCGGATCTGTTCGCAACGCCCCAGGATCTCTTTCTTCTTGCCGCCGCCCTCGATCAGGGTCGTGTTGTCCTTGGTGATCTCGATGCGCTTGGCCCGGCCCAGTTGATCCAGCTCGATGCTCTCCAGCTTCATACCGAGTTCTTCACTGATGAATTGCCCGCCGGTCAGCACCGCGATGTCGCGCAAGATCTCCTTGCGGCGGTCGCCAAAAGCCGGCGCTTTCACAGCGGCCACGCGCAAAATGCCGCGCAGCCGGTTGACGACCAGCGTGGCCAGCGCCTCGCCCTCGATGTCTTCGGCAATGATTAACAGGGGCTTGCCCGCCTGCGCGATGCGCTGGAGCACCGGGAGAATATCGATGATGCTGCTGATCTTCTTCTCGTGGCAGAGGATGTAGGCGTCCTCAAGCACCACCTGCATGTTCTCGGGATCATTGATGAAATGCGGCGACAGATAGCCGCGGTCGAACTGCATCCCATCCACCACCTCGACTTCGGTCTCGAGGCTCTTCCCTTCTTCGATGGTGATGACACCGTCCTCGCCCACCTCCTCGATGGCCTTGGCAATGAAATCGCCGATGGTCTGATCGCCATTGGCGGATACTGTCGCGACCTGCTTGATTTCTTCCTGGTTCTTGACCTTCTTGCTGGCGGCTTCGATCGCGCTGACCGCCGCGGCCAGGGCCTTCTCCATCCCGCGCTTTAGATGCATCGGGTTGGCGCCGCCCGTCACCTGCTTCATGCCTTCATGCACCATGGCCTGCGCCAGCACGGTGGCCGTCGTCGTGCCGTCCCCGGCATCGTCGGAGGTCTTGCTCGCTGCCTGGCGCACCATGCGCGCGCCCATGTTCGCGAACGGCGCGGGAATTTCCACCTCCTTGGCGACCGTGACGCCGTCCTTGGTAACGGTGGGCGCGCCAAAGGATTTTTCGATGACGACATTGCGGCCCTTGGGTCCGAGGGTAGCTTTGACGGAATTGGCGAGGGCATCGACGCCTTCAATGAGTGCCAACCGGGCATCCTGCCCGAATAACAACTGCTTGGCCATGGCCGGATCTCCTTCAACTCGAGGGATTTACTGGTGGTTGCGGGCTATTAGCACTCCAGGAAAGTGAGTGCTAAGGGCGCAGAATAGCATATGCTCCTGTGCCTGTCAAGCCGCGGCGTGACCGCAAGAGAAAGCGGAAGGAAACCGAACTAACTGCCTGTAATCATTGTGTTTCCGGCATGGCTGGCGGTGAGGTATTCCCGGCGGGCACTGGCGCGCCGGCTGCCAGAGCTGCACGAAGCACTGGGTCAAGGTCGGAAGGCTTGATCGCGCGCTCCCACATCTTGAGAACTTCCCCGGCTTTGCTGTAGACAACGGTGGTGGGCAGCGACCCGCTTAACTCGACATTCAGGGCCGCCCTCGTGGCTTCCAGCGTGTCACTCATCACGTACACGTCAAAGGGCAGGCGGTGCTCTTCCTGGAACTGCTTCAGGGTGGTATCCATGCCTTTCACGTCGTCCGCGGAGAGGCTGATGAAGACCACCTTGGCGGGATCCGCCTCCTTGAAAAACTCGACAAAATGAGGCATTTCGGCCACACACGGCGGGCACCACGTGGCCCACAGGTTGAGTACGACGACCTTGCCTCTGGCCGCGGTCAGGAGGCCGCGGATCTCCTCGGCCTTCACGGCGGTCCGCGCGGGAGGTGGCGGGGCCTCGGCGGCCTGTTTTGGCTCCGGTGCCGGAGCTTGTTGGCGGGAACAAGCGGCCAGCAGCAAAAACAGCAGAGAGATCAGCAACAAACGCGTGGTGGACATACTGCAAACAACTCCAAGAGCCACACAAAGCACATTCGGGTAGTCCGGGGTTGCCACACCCCGGACGGGTCTGCGCGCATACCCCGGAGCGGGGGGTGTGGCAACCCCCCGCTACGGCAGAATATTAGGCGACGCGTTTGATGCCGCAGCCCCAGGCCTTTACTTCCTTGGTAGTTACTTCCTTGTCCGCCAGCAACGCTTCCAGCGCGTCGCCCACATAATTCGTCGCGCCCTTCTCATTCGGGTTTTTCCGGTCATCATAGGCGCCGTGGTAGGCCAGCTTGCCATCCTTGCCCACAATAAAGATTTCCGGCGTCTGCTTCGCCCCGACTGCGTCCGCGTACTTGTTCTGGTCGTCCTTCAGGATGGGAAAGGGGATTTCATTGTCTTCGGCATGTTTCTTGATGTCCTCGACGGAAGTGGCACTGTTACTGTCGATGCCCAGGAACGTCACGCCCTTAGTGGCGTACTTCTGGGACAACGCCGCAATGTCCGGATCGGCCCCGCGCGACCACGGGCACTGTTGCGAGCTGAAAATCAAGACCATGACCTGGCCTTGGTGATCCGCCAGGGAATGTTCCTTGCCGTCCTGGTCCTTCAGCTTGAACTCAGGCACCTGGGCACCCAATCTCAAGGTTTCCAGCGCACTTGCGCAGCCCATATAGGCCGCCACGGCCAGTGCCACACCCAAAATCATCATGCGTAGAGCGATTTTCATGGTGACAGACCTCCTCAGTTTAGGTTGTCCGTTTGCGTCCGGCACGGCGCCGGAACCCACGCCGTACGGCATTTTGACCCGTGCCAGGCTTCTTTCTCTATTCATCCGCCAGTAACGAATAGGTCAAATTAGTCTTGCGCAGCAGAACGCGCATTGTCAAAGAACCAGCGCCCGCGGCGGGTCTTTTTTTCGAGCGCCAGTTTCAGTTCACGCATGAACCGCGCCCGGGCCATTTCGAATGCACCCATCCGCCGCAGGTGCGGGTTGGGCGTCTGACAGTCAATCAACGGCATGCCCCACGCCGCACATTGTTCGACCAGGCGCACCAGGGCCACTTTCGACGCATCGGGCTGGAGGCTGAACATGGATTCGCCAAAAAAACACCCGCCAAGCGAGACGCCGTACAGTCCCCCGCACAGCGCCCCTTCCTGCCAGCATTCAATGGAATGGGCATAACCCTCTGCGTGTAGGCGCACGTAGGCGTCGATCATGTCCCGGACAATCCAGGTGCCGCGCTGGCGCGGACGCGGCACACTGGCGCAACGGCCCATGACCTCGGCGAAGCACGTGTCCAGCGTGACCGTGAAGCGACCCGAGCGCAGCACGCGCGACAGCCGGCGGGACACGTGCAGTGACTCCGGCGTAATGACCATGCGCGGGTCCGGCGACCACCACAGGAGCGGCTCGTCCTCGGAATACCAGGGGAAAATGCCGCTGCGGTAGGCGAGCAAGAGCCGCTCGACGGACAGATCGCCGCCCACCGCTAACAGGCCGTCTTCCGCGAAAGCCGGTGGCGGAAACAAGAGACGCTCATCCAGCATGAACACAGGCATGCATGTATGCGCTTCATCCGGGACCTTGCCCGGGGGAAGTGGCGCTAGCGCGCAACCTCATTCCTTGGGCCTAACACTTTGAGCCTCTGGCACTTGCAACGAAGTCATATTTTTCTTTCATTACCGGCCCTTCAAGGTCCCAATTACCGAAAGCTGTCCGCCACTTCCTGCTCCAGCGCGAGGTAGGTGCGCTTGTAATTGCGGCGGAGGGCTTCTTCCGCAGTGGTGCCGACCGCGAGGTCGGAGAGAAGCTGTCCGAGGCGGTGCTGGCCGAAGCGCGTCCAGAGCAGGTTGGTCGTTGCGTGGGCCTGGGCGTAGGCGAGCCCGAGCGCTTCCGGGCTGAGCACGCCGAGTTGGCTGGATTCGATTTCGGACAGGGAAAAGTCGAGTTCTTCCGCATAGGCGCGCTGAAGGACGGTGGTGTCTTTCTCCGAGAGCTCGTTCGAAAACGTCTCGGCGAGGCCCTCGTTCAGCCACCAGGGAACGTGCTCGCCCGCGATGAAGCGGACGACCACATGCGTGTACTCGTGCATCAAGCGCCGCTCCATTTCGTCCGGGGCGAGGTCTTCGCCACTGCCGTCCGTGAGGGGGACGCGGATCTTGCCGTCGTACAAGGCGCCAACATGGGACTCAAGCTGCGTTGCTTCCGTGAATTGCTCGGCGCTATACGCAATCACCTGGACTTGACCGGGGGGATACACGCCGCCGAATTTACGGCCGATATTCATGTAAGCACGCTCGAGAAACGTCAGAATGCGCGCCTGGACTTGGCGGGTCATGCCTTTGGGGTAGCTCATGCGGAAATGACGCGAGTCGGACCGGTGGAAATCTTGTTCAACCGACTCTTCGCGGAACGCCTTTTCGTATTGCTTCCGCAAGGACTCGCGGCCCTGATCCATCTCCAGCACATAGTCCCACTGGGCGCGCGCCGAAGGCAGATCGTTGTCTTCATAATACGCCTGGCCCAGCAGTTCATGCGCATCGAGGTTGGTTGGACTCAATTCGACGGCTTCCTCCAGCCGGAAGATAGCGTCCGGGATCATGTCCAGGCGCAGATAGTACGCGCCAAGCTGGACCAGCGGCGAGGGGTTCTTCGGATCGATGCCAATAGCTTGTTCGAGGTGCTTGGCGGCGGCGGCGAAATCGTTGGCCTTCGCGACCAGTTCATTGGCGGCCGCCTGGTGTGCATTGCAGAGATTGCCGCGGACCACCTCGCTGTCTGGTGCACCCTCATACGCCCTCTCGAAATTCACGATGGCATCCACGAACTGTTTCGCGTCGTACGCTTTGATCCCGAGATTGTTGAAGTCGGCGGCGGTCTCCGCCATCTGGGCGCCCTCAGCTGCGCAGCAAAAAATCAAGAGCGCCAGTAGACTGGCCCGGCACCGGGCAAACCACCCTGAATTCCCTCCACCACCGTCATTCCTGCGGAGGCGGGAATCCAGAGCACTGTCCAAAACACTGCCACTCCTGCGAAGGCATTTTCTGGATTCCCGCCTTCGCGGAAAGGACGGCACTCCGGACTTAACCAAACTCGAACCCTGATGCATGAATAGACGAAGCATGATTGATCTACAGCAGCACCGCAATGGCCTCGATTTCGACCTGAATGTCTCCGGGGAGCCGCGCCGCCTGAATCGTCGTGCGCGCCGGGAATTGCTCGGAAAAATACGTCTTGTAAACTTCATTAAACCGGGCGAAATTCCCCATGTCCGCCAGATAACACGTGGTCTTGACTACCTGCGCCAGACTCGAGCCCGCGTCCTCAAGGATGGCCTTGAGGTTGTCCAGCGTAAGCCGCGTCTCCTCCTCGATAGTGCCGTGCCGCACCCCGCTGCCGTCCCGCGCGACAGGCCCCTGCCCCGAAACAAACAACAGATTCCCCGCCGCCACCGCATGCGAATACGGCCCCAACGCTGGCGGGCCGTTCTCAGCAACAATGCATCGTTTTTCCATGGATTCTCCAACGCCTCCAGTGGCTGGGTCATTACAGAAACAAGGTAACACGATGGGGGTTCCGGGTCAAACGACGGCGTAGGATTGGACTTGCCCCATCCATCAAACGCGCTTCGTCAACTCGGTCTATCCAGTCCATTCAGTCCATTCAGTCCATTCAGTCCATTTCAGCGCAGCAACTCCGCCGGCAGAAAAACCCCATGCTTCAGCAACACCTCCGGAAACCCGCCAAACACCGCGTGGGAAGCCGCGCTGAAATCGTGCCCTTGCGTGCCCGCGAAGGGCACGGCGCAACTGAGCGCCACGCCGGCCGCGCGCATCGCGATAATGCCGGCCTCCGTGTCCTCAAAGCCCGCCACTTGTCCAAAGTCTTCCTGGCTCAGGCCGAGTTGGTGCAGGGCCACGGAGTAGAGATCCCGGTGCGGCTTGAGACGGATCTCATGACAGTCCGTGGCGGTCACCAACGTCTCATAGTAACTGATGGGGTCCTCAAAGCCTTCCTTCACCTGTGCTTTGCGCCAGGCGGGCAGCGGCCACTCCGCCACTTCTTGCACCGCGCCCCGGAAGACCTCTCGTAGAACGATCTCGGCCTCGTAACGCGTTGACGACGTGACCAGCGCCACGGCGGCGGGCCGGCGCTCGAAATACGCCCCCAGTGCCGCTAGCCGCTGCTGCTCGGCACTCTTCGTTTTGCGCCGCTCGGGCAGGAACGGCTGCAACACCTCTGCGCACGCTCCGGCATCCGAACCAAGCCAGCCTTTGACCAAGGCGTGGAAGAGGCCGACCCCCGGCAACGGCCGAATGGGGTGCGCGGCGTCGTCGCCCAGGACTTGGCGCGCGACGGCGGCCCCCTGCCCCTGGCCAATGAGACTGAACATCTGGTGCAGGCGCTGGTAGTAGATCTCGACGCCCGCGCGCACGCGCTCGCCCCGCCCCTGGAGCGGGAACATGGCGGCGAACTTGTCAACGAGTGAATTCAGGGCGCTCCGCGCTTCTGGGCTGCCGGTGAACGCGGTGAAGCGCAGCAGGGTGAAGCGGGAGTCCTCGAGCACGGGCTGCATCCCCATTGCCGCCAGGTGGGCTTGCGCCTCGTCCTTGCGCGTGTGGCTCTGGCCTTTGCCGAGGGTCCACGCGACGGCTTCGAGAAAGCCGGCCAGGAGCAGTTTCGGGTTGATCCCATGCCCATAGATATCGACGAGGTACTCGGCGTTTTGGGTGGTGCTGTTGCCAATGATGTGCGGGAAGTCGCGCACGGGGTCAAGGCCGCGCCACTGTTCGACGCCCCAGCCCGTCGCCCGGCGCACCATGGTTTCGAGGGCGTGCAGGCACAGGTCTTCGGTGGTGGTGATGGTGCCGTCCATGTCGACCAGGAAGGCGCGCACGCCCTCATCCAGGCTGCGGCGCCGCGGCGCGAGCGGGCAGATCTCGTAGGGCGGGTGCACATAGCCGGGGTTTTGGATCACAACAAAGTCGTCACCCAACCGCGTCACGAGGAGGGCCGCGGCGTCGCGGGTGATGTAGCGGGGAATGGCTTCCTGCTTCTCCATGGGCTACCGCGGGTCCTGCGGGCGAGGGAAGCGGCCATAGGCGGCCTCCGCAATACTGCCGAAATACAGAAAGCCGTCCGCTTCCTGGACACTGGTGATTGGCGCGTATTCCGCGCCGGGATCCTGCAAATTATGGACAACCTTGCCGTCCCCGTCGAGTCCCAGTACAAAGCTGTAGCGCTGGATCCCCGGCTGAAGGGACCGCGGCAGGCGCCGGATCACCTTGCGCAAAAAGGGATGCGGCAGCAGCCGATCCAGTGTGGCGTCGCGCGGCGAAGCCAGTGCCAGCCAGAAGAGGCCGCCGGTCCCGCGCGAAATCCCATCGGGAAACCCGGGCAGGTTCTCGATAAAGACCTCCGTCTGGCCCGCCCGTTCCCCGCTGAGCCAGTGCCGCATCACCCGGTATTTTCCCGTCTCGACCACGAGCACATATTGTTCATCCGGCGCCACCGCGACGCCATTGGCAAAGTAGAGGCCGTCGAGCAAGACCTCGGTTTTGCGCGTCGTGGGTTCATGGCGAAGCAAACGCCCGTTCCCGCGATGCTCAAGCAGGTCGTCCATGTAATGCCGGACGTCGAACTTCCACGAAGCGTCGCTGAAGTAGATGCTTCCGTCCGGCGCGACTTCCACATCGTCCGTAAAGCCAAACTTCAGCCCGTCACAAGAGTCCGCGAGCGTGGTCAGCGTCTTGTCCGGCGCCAGCGAGAGCAGCCCCTTGTACGCATCCGCAATGATTAAGTTGCCCTGCGCATCAAAATCCAACCCGAGCGGGCGCCCGCCGGTGTTTACCTGCAATTCCGCATTCATACCGCGCGGGTTCCACCGGATGATACGCCCGCTCTCGTACCCGCCAAAGGCCCGACCCTCCGCATTCACGGCAATATCTTCCGGCGCAAAATTTGGGCTTTCGCCCAGCCGCTCCAATTCGTGGAGTATGGCATTGGCCGTATAAGGTCCCACCAGCGTAGGCGCCGCCGGCGGCGTCCAGGCTTCCGGCGTAATCGGTACCGGCCAGAACAGCAGGTAGGCGCCTGCGAGCAACACAACGATTAGCAGGCTGATGGGCAGCGTGCGCTTCATTTCGCATGCTCCGCAGCCCGGCACGAATCATTCCTTCCGGTCCTCATCCGTCCTGTCCTTCATGTCCATTAGATCCATTGGGTCCATTGCGTCCATTAGACCAGATCCAACGGCTTGTCCATTCCTGGCCTGTGCCCCAGGGATGGCGGAAACTTTCCCAGGCGGAAAACGCGGACACCACCAGCAGGAGCGCGACCACTCCCCTCTTCCACATCTGGCGCGCATCCACCATCCACAGTGCGCCCATCAGCATCAGCACCGGCATTGCGCCCACGTACCAGCGGAACCCGTAAGACGCGCCACCGTAGTTGTTGGTGCTTTTCACATAATAGGCCGTCAAGACCGCAAAGGCGGCAAGACCTCCCAGTAAATAGGCGCGATTCGGCACGCGGGACACGAGGGCGCGCAGCCCCTGGAACAGTCCCAGGAGCAGAATGGGAAAGAGCAGGAACAGGCCCTTGCGGCCAAAGGTCATGTGTAACAAATAGAGGCCCTTGGGTTCGTTGAGCGCATCGATGCCGCCCGGGTTGCGCCACCAGGAGCCTTCGTAGAGGTACAACGCATCGCGCGTCTGCACCGGTAGCGGGCTGCCGGTGACCGCCACCATGACGGCGAAATGCACCGCCAGCGGCAGCGCCGCGCCCAATCCCGACCACACGAGCGCCTGGCGTGGGAATTTCACGAGCAAATAGCTGCCGGCAAACGCGGCGAAGATTGTGAGGGGCATGTCGATGGTGAAGACCAGCGCCGCCGTGAGACCGAAGCACGTAAAGCGCCACGGGCTGGGCGCGAGTTTCCCGCTGCCCAGGCCCAAACCCAGATAGAGTGAAACCATCAGCATGCCCGCCCCAGGAATGTGGTTGTTCAGGTCGGTCGCCAGCCC
The DNA here is from genome assembly GCA_016182645.1 of Candidatus Hydrogenedentota bacterium. Taxonomy (GTDB): domain Bacteria; phylum Hydrogenedentota; class Hydrogenedentia; order Hydrogenedentales; family JACPGD01; genus JACPGD01. Next base: position 11,822 of record JACPGD010000134.1, read on the forward strand.
CGGCAACTGCGTGGCCCACGCCACGGCCGCCAGCGCCACCACGCGCTCCCACGGCGCCTCGATAAACAGTCCCAGGGTCCGTGCGAAGAAGAAAAGCGTAAGCAGATAAGAGAACCCCACGAGAGACACCGTCATCACATAGACGATCTGCTTGAGGACCCACGCTTCCGGCGAGGACGTTGGCCGCGCGTCTTCTTCCACCGCGTTCAGCGGCTGCTCGGGCAGCGTCCAGCCGAACACCGCGCGCAGGACCACATACTCGCCTGTCATCAGCAGCGGCAACAGCGGGGGTTTGCTCGAAATGATCCTCCCCCGCACCTCGACCTTGTCCACCGTGCCCGGCTCGAACGGATTGCGCGCCTCACCCGGCGGCGTATCGATGCACCACGTGCCGCGATGGACCAGGCTGAACACCGTGGCCAGACGGCTGTTGGCCGTGTCGCCGAGGCGTTCCACCTGCGTGCCAAAGACAACGAAAAGCGCGGCCAGCACCAGCACCGCCGTTTGGGCGTACCGCGCCATGTTCACGTCTTGGCTGCTCCTGTCACGCTAGTCAAGGCAGGCGGACTGGGAAGCTTGCTGTTTAACGTCCGGTAATCCACGACCACGACCGCTTGAAGATGCCCGGCTGGTCTTCCTCTGTGACGACCCGCTTGGGTTCTTCCTGCACCGGCTGCCACTCGCCGCTCACTTTCTCTTCGGTCTTGTCCGCAACAAAAAGACTCCCCACGCGCACCCAGCGCCCGCTGCGGTATTCGTAGGTGAGCGTCTCCTCGCCCGTGTCGCGCAGGAAATTCGCGTCATTCGCCGCTTCGTTGCGCTCCCGGTGCAGCCGTGTCGAATAGCGGACTTTGGGCACCTTCACATCGGCGATGTAAGGACGGCTCCGCGATTCCGTCTCTTGTACTTCCACCTGGAGGTTGTCGGAGTTCTCGGGATACTCGACGTATTCCTTCAACCAGAAGGGACGGCGCCGCACCAACTGGTCCGGCGCGGCCGCGCTGGTGTGGTCCAGCGCCGCGATTTCGCGCGCCACCACCTTGCGCAGCGACGTCTCCGGATCTTCCGTCTCCACTGCGCCCGCCTCCGCTTCGGCCGGCGCGGCCGCCGCAGGCGCGGCGTCTTTATCTTCCCCGCGACCCACCCAGCCTTTCACCGTCGCGCAGGAAGAAAACCCGAGCACGCACCCCATCAACACACCGGCCATCCACCACTTCCGCATCAGCGCCACTCCCTGTTTGATCGACTCCGGCTGCTGCACTGAGACCGCAGCCCGCCCATCCCAAAGCAAATGCACCGCTCGCACTCTCTTGGAGCGACGCATGATAGCACATCCCCCGCCGAGGCAAGAAAGTCTTTGATCGTGGGGTCAACCACAACAGGAAAATGCCGTTAACTTGGAGTTATTGCCCCCCTCGAACCTCTCCCCTCTCCCCTTCCCCATCATTCCTAATTCTGCTTCCCCTCTCCCGCTACATGCTATTGATCACGCTCATCGGCATTGCGATCAACTTGCGGTTGCCCCCCACGGGCGTCTCCACCTTGCTGTCCACCAATTGCACCGACCGCTCAGTGATCGCCCGCACCAGGAAACGGTCCTGGACCAATTCCCCCAACTTGACCGTCTGCGTATCGACACCAAACTGCGGATTATTCAGGCGGAACGTGGCTTCTCCCGCCGTCGCATCGACTTTCACCAGCACCATGCTGTAGGCAAACACATCGCGCTGGACCCGCTGGGCGAGCGCTTGCACTCGCGGGTCCGAATCCAGTTCGGCCGCCAGCGTCACCCATTGCGAGGCAGAATCCATGCCGCGCCGATCCAGCGTCGGACTATTCAGGATTTTCTCCACCTTGTCAATCAATTCGAGGCGCACCTCTTCGAGCATCTGCCGGTTTTCTTCCTTGTCCGTCGTCTTGACCGCCCCCGCCGCTTCCTTGTACACCCGGTCGATCGGCTCGCCCGCCAGCAGCATGTTGTGCGCCTTGCTCGTGTAATTCGGCTGTTCCAACTGCCGCCGCCGTTCCAGGATTTCGTTGATCTTGGCCCACGTGAAATCCGTGCCAAACCAGAGAATGACCAACCCCGCCACGATGCCGGCGATTAGAAACACCGTGCGCGTAATTTGCGGAAAGGCCGGCGTCGACTTCGGGAGCGTCCGGCTCGTCGTTTGCGATTTCGGCGCCACCAGGTCGGACAACTCCTGGTGCTTCTCGTCCAAGTGTGGGAGCTCCGACTCCTGCCGGTGCCCGGGCGGGGGCGTGGGCCGCTTCCCGAACCATGTCGCCGGGCGCACCTTCTCCTGCCGGGCCGTCTCCTGGGCGCTCTGCTCATCGGCGCGGAACGCCTCCAGAGCGTCCATCACGTTCCCCGAAATGACATAGTTGGTGCGGGTTTCCCCCCCCAAGTCGTGAATGGTGAGCTTCGCCTCCTCCTTGCGCGGCCGGGCGACTGTTTCCCCGCAGTGCCGGCAGCGCGTGGCCAAGACACTGATGGGCATGCGGCAGGTGGGACAAAGCCGTGTGGGATCCTGACTTGAACCGTATTCTTCAGACACGCTACAACTCCGACAAGCCGTTGAAGTTCGATCCAGTTACCTTATCGTGCACTAAAGCGGGCCTCCTGCACAATTGTTCTAGCATACCCTCCTAAGCGTCGCAAGTTTACCCCCGGACGCCCCACCCACCCCTCCTCCCCCATCCATTCTCCTGCTCTTCCTCCCTCACACCTCATCCCTCATTCTTAATTCTCCACTACCTTACCTGATCTCCGCGAATGCCGCAAGCAAAAACGTAAAAGCGTAGGAAGGGGCTTACCCCATCCCCGAGTGCCACACGGCCGGGCGCAGGTTCCGCCCGCCCCAAGAATAGTATACAATCGGCCCCTTGTCCAGCCGGAGTACGCCCTTGAATACCCATGTCCTTCCCACATTATTCGGACAGCGCCTCCTATCGCTCGCCTGCTACCTCGGTCTCGCCCCCTTCATCGCGCTCTGGGGACGGGGCGCCCGCCGGCCCCTCCCGCCCCTCGTCCAACACCATCTCCGCCAAGCCACCGGCATCTTCCTCCTGTTATGTCTTGTAATACTCCTTTTTATCCTCGTGGTTGCATCCATTTCCGTCGCCATCGTCCTCGACCGCCATTTCTACCAGGACAGCCAGATCGAGGCCTTCGCCCTCAACACCACCCGCCGCCTGTTCCTCTGCTGGCTTGTCTTCTGGGTCTTCGGCGCCGGCCTCGCCCTCGGCGCCTCCGACCGCCCAATGCCCCTTGTCGGGTGGCTCGCCCGTGGCAAATACGCCCGCCGCGCCACCTGGGGCCTCCTGCTCGGCCTCCACACCCTCCTCCTCGCCCTCACCCCCTTCGCCGTCTACACTGCCCACCTCACCCCCCCCCCCCCCCCCCCCCCCCCCCCACCCCCGGTCTCGAGCGCTTCGGCCCCGGCAGCGTCCAAGTCTCCAAGCTCTCCGAACAGTCCCTCCGCAACGCCCTCGCCACCGCCCAATTTCTCTTCATCGGCTCCCACGGCGGCAAAAGCGGCATCATGATTAACAAGCACTACTACGCCCCCAAACAACTCGCCGGCCTGACCGTCAACCCGAGCCTCCATTTCGTCTACCTCGCCGGCTGCGACAGCGGCACCCTCCGCCAGGAATGGGAAAAGGCCTTCGCGCCCGCCCACGTCTACACCTACGACCGCCTCACCGCCGTCGCCGAACACGCCTGGTGGCTCTGGACCGAAGGGCCAGAAGCGGTCAGAGAGCTGCCTTGAAATCAGCCTTGAGGAGGGGGTAAGCAGGGGGTTTCGAGTTGCGAGTTGGGATGGGGGACACGGACGGACACGGACAAGCACGGATGGACAAACAGAGGCAAATATTGACCGATACTCAGGGCCTGCTGACCTGTGTGTGTATGGGTGGGTGAGCCTATTCCGTTTTGGTGTCCGCCCAGAGCTTCTGTGCGCCTTCGGAGAGGAGGGGGGCGGTGAGTTCCTGGCCGTCGCGGAGGACGATGTAGGCGTCGCTGCCGGGGACGCTGTCCCAGCGGAGTGTAGCGCGGCCATTGGCTGTTGCCGCGGGGGAGGGCGCGGAGCGGTGGCCTTGGGAACCGACGGCAATGATGGCGTAGGTGTGCTGGCCGGAGGCGTCGTCCTGGAGGACTGTCGGGGCTTCGGGGGTGGACAGGGGCATCGGGTGGAGTGCGCCGCCCCAGAGTTCGAGGACTTCTTTGGGGTAGGGGAGGCCGCCGCCGCCGTAGCCGCCGCCGCCGAGGGACATCATGCCCTGACCGATGAGGGCGTCGGTGAGGGGCTCGTTGTGGCCGGAGCGATAGGTCTGGAGACGAATGCGACCGGGATGGTTACCACCGGTCCAGTGGGGGCTGGGGGTTTCGCTGACGTCGAGGCCTTCGCCCTGGATGATGGCCATCTGGCGCCAGGCGCCATCGACCCAGACGTTCCAGGAGATGTGGCCGGGGGCGCGCCGGATGCTGCCGTCGCGTTCGAGGGCGTGGAAGCGGTCGTCGAAGGGGTCGTCTATTTCGCCTTTGATGAGACGGCTGCGGACCCAGAGGCCGCCGGGGCCGTCCCCGAGGGAACGGGCGTAGAGGCCGCGAGGGATCTGCTGTGGCTCGAAGCCTTGCTCCCAGGGCTGGCCTGTATCGGAGACGATGAGTTCTTTGCGGACGATCAGGCGCTCGACCTCAAGTTGCTGCTTGAGCTGGGCGTTGGCTAGCTCAAGGGCGGTGACGCGATCGGTGAGTTGTTTGAGTTCCTGCTTGAGGGCGTCGAGTTCGCCGCCGGCGCTGGCGAGAGAGGTGGAGGCGAGGAGTAATGAGGCGAGCGTTGGGAGGAAGAGGGTGTTTCTCATGGGGTGGGTGCTCCGTTGCAAGGACGAGGTGGAGATTGTGAATCTTAGCGGGGTCCCGCTCGCGAAGTACAACTTCGCGGGCAAGTGCGTTCCCAAGTGCAACTTGGGAACGAGCGCGGAAGTGCAACTTGGGAACGAGCGCGGGGACCGATGCAGGGACGCCTGCTTAAGAGGCGGCGTGGAGTGCGCGGAGGTGATTGAGGGCGGTGTCGATCATGTATTCACCGGCGCCGGGTTCGACCCAGGAGACGGAGGGTTCGGTGCCGTAGCCGCCTTGGTCGATGGCCTCGCGGGTGGGGAAGTACATCTGGTGGCCGTTACAGTAGCCGAAGAAGAGGGTCCTCTCGGCGGGGGACTCGGCCTTGAGGCGGCGGGCATGGGCGGAGAAGAATTCGCCGGAGCCGCCGACGAGGGCGAGCTGGCCGTTGAGCACGACGGTGATGAGGCGGGGGTGGATGGTGTCGCCGGGGATCTCCTGCAACATGGCGAGGATTTCGGGGAAGAACATTTGTTTGAAGGTGGCGCGGATGAGGGAGTTCTGGAGGTCGAGGCGGGTCTTGAAGTCGAAGGTGTCTTCGACGACTTGGAGGCCGGGTTGGGCGGGGGCTTGGGGGGTGATTTGCCGGGCGATCTTGACGGCTTCGGCGGCAACTTCGGCGCCGAAGGCCTGGATAGTGCGTTCGCCCGCGGGGTTGGGGGACATGTCGCCGGCGGCGCCCTGGACGAAGACGCAGGGGGCGCCGAGTTGCTCGTTGATGGCTTTGATCATGTAGCCGGGCCATTCGCAGGTCCAACGGAGATCGCGGATGTCCTGGAGGATGGGGTGGGCGGCGAAGTTGACGAGGAGGACGATGGGCTGTCCGTCAAGCGTGTCGAAGCGGAGTACGGCGAGTTCGGGGTCGCGGGGCTTGGGCTCGTCTTTCTTCTGGCGGTTGCGGTTCAGGGTCACTTCGGCGGCGCCCCAGCCGAGTTTGGCGGGAACGGCCTTGTCCGCGGCTTCGATGATGGCGGCGGCGATAGCGTCTTCGAGTTGGGTGACGTACTTGACGGCAGCGTCGAATGTGCCTTGGCCGAGGCCGGGCTCGTCGAGGAGTTCGACAACCGGGCCGTGGTGGGTGTGGCTGCCGCAGATCATGAGGTGGGCGACGCCAGCCTTTTCTTGGATGAGTGACTTGATGCGATCCAGGCTGCGGAAGGTGGGGGCGCGGCCGAGGTCGAGGCCGGCGATGGCGAGTTTGATGCCGCCCGCTTCGAGCACGATAACGCGGGCGGTGAGGGGATCGGCGGCGCTTTGCGCGAGCAGGGCGTGGCGCGCGCCATAGCCCCACATGGGCATGGGGGCCTGGGGGGTGATGTCGCGCTCGGCGTAGCCGGCGGTGAAGGTGGCGGCGTGGGCGGTGGCGGTGAGGAGGAGACACGGAATGACTCGGAGGGACACGGACACACACGAACACACACGGACACACACGGACATGGGAACCCGGGAACGACACAAGGACCAAGAGGACAGAAGAGGCCAAACAGACGAAGAGATCCAAAAGGACAAGGACCAATGGGACAGGAAGGACGGATGGGACGAGGAGCACCAAGTGAACCAAGCGGGGAAGCGACCCGGGAGTATGGTGATCATGGGAGGGCCTCGAAGTGTTGGATGTCTTCCATGGCGCCGTGGCGGTGTTCGGCGAAGACGGCGCGGACGCGGAGACCGCTGTGGACTTGGGCGAGGTCATCGACTTTGAGCAGGTGCCAGAGGGGCGCGTCGCCTTCGACGCCGTCGAGTTGAATCCAGGCGATGACGTAGGGGACTTCGCGGGTTTCGCCGGTGAGGGGGTCGGGGCTGGCGTAGTAGACGATGTCGAAGTCGCGCACGGCGCCTTCGGGGCCGACCTCGACCCATTCATCGCCTTCGGTCATGCTCCAGGCGTCGACCTCGCGCGGGGGGAGGAGGAAACGGCCGTTCTTCTTGCAGCGCAGGGCCAAGATGCGTTTGTTGTCGCGCAGTTCGCGGAGGAACCGGCCCATGATGGGGCCGGTGGCGAAGCGTTGGGGGATGGAGAGGACCTGGCGGGAGAGAATAAGTTCAGATTGCGGATTGTGGATTGCGGATTGCGGATTGGGGGAAGAGTTAGTTTCGAGTTGCGAGTTGCGAGTTGCGAGTTGAAGAGGGGAAGGGGAACGAGTTTCGGGTTGCGAGTTGCGAGCTGCGAGTTGAAGAGGAGAATGCGGAGTCGAGGAGACTTCTCTCGAAGGTTTGTCTTTTGACAAGAGCATGAGGACGGTCCAGAGGGTGCCGCCGAAACCGGAGGCGAGCGCGAGGTTGACGGGTTTGGGGACTTGGTGCTGGCCAGCGGCGCCGCGGACCTGGAGGGCGGCTTCCGCGACACGGACGAGCGCGGTGGCACCGATGGGATTGCTGGCCATGACGCCACCGGAGGGATTGATGGGGAAGCTGCCGGTGATCGCGACTTCGTCATTTTCGACCATCTTCAGGTGTTCGTCGCCTTCGAGGAGGAGGAACTCGCGGATCCAGTCGAGTCCCCACCAGGCGCTGGGATCATACATTTCAAAGACGTCGATCTGGGCGCGCGGGTTGGTGATGCCGTTGCGGGCGTAGAGCCGTTCCGCGGCAACGCGATGCGTGGTCTTTTCGCGGGCGAAGACGAGCGTTTCTTCACGGTGGACCGTTTCGTGGTCCACGATCCAGGCGGCGTTCCAGCCCTTTTCGGCAATCTTCTCTTCGGAGGCGAAAATGACCGCGCAGGCGCCGTCGCTCTGGGAGCACATGTGAATCATGCGGAGTTCGCCGACGAGCGGGGGGCTGTTGTCCGCCATTTCCTTGATGAACTGGCGTTCGAGGCCGAAGCGGCGATGGGCCTTGTCGTTGAGCATGGCGTGCTCGTCCATAATGACACGGAGTTTCATGGCGGCGTTCCGGGCGCGCTCGGCGCCGAATTCGTCGATGACGGCCTGGGCGGTGGTGCCGGTGAGCGCGCCGGCCTGGAGCTTGCGCCCCCAGAGCGGGTCGGCCATGTTGGAGATGCCGCCGGTGGCGTGGCCTTCCTGAAGTTTTTCAAAGCCAATCGCGAGGACAAAGTCGTGCAGGCCGGAGGCGACGAGGTTGTCGGCGGCGCAGGCAAGCGTGGCGCCAGTGGTGCCGCCGGTGGTGAGGCGGATGCCCGCCTTGCCGGGCACGCCGGTGCCTAGCGCGTGCCACATGTCGGGCTGGTGGACCATCTCGAAGAGTTCCATGTTGCCGTGGAGGACGCAGTCGACTTCGGCCATGGAGATGCCGGCGTCGGCGAGGGCCTCGACGACGGCCTCGTGGACCATTTCGGGCTGATTCACTTCTTCGCGGTGGCTGGAGAAACGGGACATGCCGCAACCGACGATGCCGACTTCTCTGCGTTTGGGTTTCATGGGGAGCATTTTGCCATGACAAGATGGCAGGAGGCGAATGAGAATGGGAATGACGGGAAGTATGGGACGTGGAGTGACTTCGAGGTTAATCGCTGGTGTTTGGCGGGAGGCGGTGTATAATGAAAATGGTGATTGCGCAAACTTACTTGGAGATGCCGTCATGAACTGTATAAATCGCCGTCATTTCATGAAACATTCCGCGGGGGCGCTGGCCGCGGCCTGGGCGGCATC
>JACPGD010000135.1 GCA_016182645.1 Candidatus Hydrogenedentota bacterium
CGCCGGGTTCCGCGCGGGCGGCGCGCTGGTCGAGAACCCAACGCTGGAAATTGATGGAGCGGAGAAGAAATGCACCGGGCTGACCGTCGACCTTCTGATGGACTACGGCCTCCAATTTATCCGCCAGGCCAAGCAGCCGTTTGTCTTTTCATTGCACCACCGCTCACCGCACGCGCCATGGCTACCCGGCGCGGCCGAAGACACAGCTCCGTACGAAAAGACGCTCGAGATTCCGAACCCGGACTTTCCCGACCTCGATATCGCGCGGGTAGATAGAATGACGCGCGAGTATCTAAGCAGCGTCAGCGGCGTGGACCGTTCCATGGCCAACGTCCTCGCATTGCTGGAGGAATTAAGCCTCGCCGATAATACCATCGTCATCTTCAGCAGCGACAACGGCTACAACATCGGCCATCATGGCGTGGTGCATAAGGGCAATGCGAGTTGGATTACCAAGGCCGCGAGCAAGACGCCCGGCCATCACCCCACCTTCTCCCGCTCCAACATGTTTGATTCCTCGCTCCGCGTGCCGCTGGCCGTGCGCTGGCCGAAGCACTTGCAGTTGGGCCGCGTGGTCCGGGAGACCGTATCGAATCTCGACTGGTTTCCTACGCTCCTGGCCATGACTGGGGCGGTAGCACCCAATGGTGCGCTCATCCGCGGCCGCAATTTCCTGCCCCTCCTGCGGGGGGAAAAGGTCGAGTGGGAAAACAGCTTCTATGGCCAGTACAGCCAGCACCATTACGTCGAAAACCACCTGCGCATGTACCGCACGCCGGAATGGAAGCTCGTGCGCGATTTCATGAACGCGGGAAAGGACGAACTCTACGACCTCAAGAATGACCCGGGCGAAACCACAAACCTCCTGGAGAAGCCCGAAGCCCAGGAGATGCGGGCGCGGCTCAACGAAGTATTGCTGTGGAAAATGAAGGAAATCAACGACCCCGTCAGTTCAGCGTGATCTTCTCCCCCTCCCGCCGCGCCACCTCAATGATGATGCTTGAATCATCCTCTTGCCATGCCCGCTCACCGCAGGCAATGGGTTCAATACGGGAATCCGTCTCCGCGGCCACGCGCCAGAGTTTGTAAATGTCTTCGCGATCCTTTGCCTCGTCGAAGCGTCTCGAAACGACAACCAAATCAATATCACTCCATTCATGGGGCACGCCCTTGGCATGCGAACCATACACCACACCAAAGGCGACAGGAATCCCCTTTGCTTCAACCGCACGCAGATATCCTTGCACGCTCTCTACAACTTCTGCTGTAACCATGTTATCACCTGCTCAGCGTTCTCAAACAGCCGGGCCGCTTCTTCCATCGGTGGTGGCGGCTCGTCCATTTCCGGGTATCGCCCTTCGAGGTTATAAACGTTGAGTTCCGCGAGGCTGACCACCGGCAGCTTGTCTTTCAACTGAGATAGTTCGGCCAACTTCACAAGGTTATGAATTCTCGGAGGCATTTCTTGTCGAACGCGGGCCACATGCGCCTTTAGCAATTTTTCCACGGCCAAGTGGGCAAAAAACAGGGCATAGTCGGTTTTTCCTCGCTCCAACGTCTCTTGCGCAAACTTCCAGTCCTTCAGACCTGTTTGCAAGAAATGGTCAATCAGTCTCTCCACCAAACTCGACATCACTCTGTCACCGCCGTTCTCCCGAGGACAAGAAAGAAATCCAGGTTCGTTTCAATTCAGCGTAATCTTCTCCCCCTCCCGCCGCGCAACTTCGAGAATAATGCTGCTGTCATCCTCTTCCCACGCGCGCACTCCGCAGGGAATAGGTTCGATTCTATGGTCCATTTCGGCGACAACGTGCCAAAGATGATCAATGTCGTCGCGTTGGACTCTCCCGTCAAAGCGTGGAGACACGACAACCAAATCAATGTCGCTGAATTGGTGCGTTCTGCCTTTCACCTGCGAACCAAACACCACGCCAAAACTAATGGGATAACCCTGCCGATCCAGTTCTCGGAGATATTGCTTTACGCTATCGGCAATTTCTCTCTCAACCATGTAAGCGCCCTTTCGGTTCTCCCGATGTAATGCATCGCACGCGGGTAGTCAAGGTCTTGGAATTGCTCAGGACTTTCGTAACGGCCTTCAATGCAGAACTCGTTCATCTCACCCAGAATCGCGCGCTGCTCGGACGTCGACTCAAGACTGCTCAAGTCCAGCAAGGTTAGCAGACTGTGAATCTTGGGCGGGGCCCCTTTGGTGATGAATGAGATGTGTGCCTTCAGCATTTTCTCTAAAGAGAGATGGGCCCAGAAGAGCCCGTGCCGATAAAAACCTCCTTCGACCGAATTCTTTGCACACCGGAAATCCTCTTCGGCACCGCTAACTCAGTGTCTTGCTTCATCGTCAATGGTGGCCACTGCTAATCTCGCTGTGCTGCCCTTTCTCCCGATACCACATTTTACCCGAATTCCTGCCATCACGGATCGAACCAGTCTACCGTTCCTTGCGCGATGACTTCTCCGCCTTGGCCGCCTTTAGGTCCTTTACCTCGATGTCCTTGAAGCGCACTTCCATCGACGAGCCCGCATGAAGCTGTAGGCCGATATGGCCCTCGAGCGCGCCTTCGGGATCGTCAAAGTCGAGCGTGGTCTTCCCATTGAGGACCATTTTCACATGATGGCCCTGACAGGTAATCTCGTATTGGTTCCAATCGCCCTGCTTCGCCGCGCCATTGATGGCCGCTTGCTCCGCTTCGGGCAGGGCGGTCCAATACGGCAGAATGCCGCGCTTCTTCTCTTCATAGAGCATGCCGAAATACGTCTTCTCCGCCACGTCGGCCTGGTATCCCGCCATCACGTGATCAGGCAGGCGCTCACTGCGGAATTGAATGCCGCTGTTGTGGTTGGTGAGCTTGACCTTCACGCGGAGGACAAAGTCCGCGTACGGCGTGTCATAGGAAAGGAACGTGTTTTGCACGATTTTTTTTGGATGTGTGGTCCCGACGATCTCGCCATCCTCCACCCGCCAGAGTTCGGTGTCGCCTGACCAGCCGCTCAGGTCCTTTCCGTTGAAGATGGGCTTGAACTCGGCATCCTCCGCGGCGGCCGGCAGTAGCAGAAAAGCGACAAGCACGCCCGGCAAAAACTTTCGAAGCATAGGCATAGTATCTGAATCCTCCAGGGTTGCAACCCAGCTATGGCGCCCGGAAAACACCACAAACGAAGGCCTGATTCTAGGGGAAGGATTCCGTGGAAGACAAACAAATGGCGCGGGAGGGCGAGGCGGCGAAACAACGATTAGCGGAAAACCTTGAAGCGTAGCCAGAGTTGTTCGAGATTGGCGGTGGGCCTGCGGCAGAGGAACAGAGGACGGCCCGTGCCTGATGTGTCGCGCCATGGACAGGAGATCACGCCAGCATTGGTTACTTCTTGAAAGCAGGCCCTCAAGAGGTCTTCCCCATAACCGAAGGCAATCACGCATTCGCCAGTGGCCCCCGCAGTCCCCCAGAGGTAGTACGAATTATTGCCGCTGACAGCTTTCGGCAGGCCGAGGTCGCGTCCCAGCACGTTCACCTCTGAAGCGGTATCGTATTCATTGGTGAGAATGACACATTCTTGTTGTTCCTCGGCGGGGACCTTCTCGTACACGGCCCGAAACGCCTGGAGTTCTTCCGGCCGGCAGTGCTGGTAGCGGAAATCAAAGGTGAGGTCCGCGGGATCATCGAGCATGAAGCCCAATACCTGGCCGATGTAATCCTCCTTCCATTCGAGCGGGCCGATGGGGGAAACAATGGGCAAGAAGATTAGACCCATAATCACGATGGCGGACGAGAGCGCGGCACGGACGGCTATTCCCCACCGACCGGACAGCCACCGTTCGAGCAGGACGGCGCCACCTGCCATCAGCATCGGGTAGGCAGGCACAAGGTAGTACACCTTGGCGTTGAACACGAGCATGATCACGAGAACAGTGAGGAAGACCCAGCCAAGGAACCGGTACGTCCCCCCCGCTTTGCTCCGGAGAAAAAATATCAGGCCGGCCAACCAGACAACAGCGCCAAAGACATTCATCAACACGACTTGAGCCAGCATGAATTCAACGCGGGAGGTGTCTTGCATCACGGTGGCGTTGATGGTGCGGACGAACTCGAGCGTGGCCCAATCGTGCCGGTATTGCCAGAAGAGGTTGGGCAGAAAAATGACGAATGCGGCCGCCCCGCCCAGCCAAGGCCAGGGCGTCACCAGATCCTTCCGGCGGTGGGTCAGGACGAGTCCCACGGCCATGCCTACCCCTAGAAATAGGGTCGTGTGCTTGTTGAGCAACGCGAAGCCTGAGAGTAATCCAATAACCGGCCACCAGCGAGGTTCATTACGCTGGCAAATATTCACCAGCAGGTGGGCGGCAATCAGCCAGAAGAGCACCTCAAAACAGGGAATATTCAAGAATGCGCCGAGCCGTAGCATGAGCGGCGCAAAAACGAAACACAGTGCGGCCAGGCATTCACCGAAGAGACCTGCACCCAGGCGGCGGGCGAGCCAACCAGTGAGTACACAACTCACGCCAAGGGCCAGCGCCGGGAAGAAGCGCAGCGCAACTAGATTTGTCCCCATGAGGTCCGTGGCGAGACGCGCCATGAGAGGGACGAAGGGCGGGTGATCGACATAACCCCAAGCGGGCCGGTTGCCACAGACGATGAAGTAAAGTTCATCGCCGTGAAATCCGTATTGCCGGTTGACGGCGAGGTGGAAGACGAAGAGGCCCAGCCCCATAGCACCGGCGCACCAGGGCGCATTTTGTTTTAGGAGAGAATTGGATTCAAGGCGCATTTGATTAGTGATAGGCCACGTCATTCCAACGGATTTCGTTGGCGAAGCTGGGGAGCTGGGTCTCGGCGTCGATGGTGAGGAGTTCAATGCCCGCCATCTCGGCGAAGTCGCGGAGGTGTTCGAGGGTGAGGGCCTTGCTGAAGCCGGTGTGGTGGGCGCCGCCAGCGAGGAGCCACGCCGCGGCGGAGACTTTGAGGTTGGGCCGGGGCACCCAGAGGGCGCGGGCCACGGGGAGTTGTGGCAGGGGCGCTTGGGGCGCGACGACGTCGACTTCGTTAACGAGGAGACGGAAGCGATTGCCGAGATCAATGATGCAGGCATTGACAGCCGGGCCGGGCGCAACGTTGAACACGAGGCGGGCGGGATCGGGCTTGCCACCGATGGACAGTGGGTGCACTTCGAGGGAAGGGGTGCCCTCGGCGATGGATTCGCAAATCTCAAGCATGTGCGCGCCGAGCACCTGCATACCGCTGGGGTCGAGGTGATAGGTGTAGTCCTCCATGAAGGAGGTGCCGCCATCGAGGCCGGCCGCCATGACTTTCATGGCGCGGACGAGCGCGGCGGTCTTCCAGTCGCCTTCCGCGCCGAAACCGTAGCCCTCGGCCATCAGGCGCTGTACCGCGAGGCCGGGCAGTTGCGGCAAACCATGCAGGTCTTCAAACGTGGTGGTAAACCCGTGGAAATTGCCGGCTTTGAGAAAGGCCCGGAGTCCAATTTCGATCCGGGCGGCGTCGCGGAGGTTGGCGTGGATTGCGCCGCCCTTGCGCAGTTCCTCCCCTACACGATAGCGCTCTTCGTATTCACCCAGAAGTTGGTCCACCTCCACATCGGTGACCGCATTGACCAGCAGGGCGAGATCGCCGACGCCATGCGTATTGACCGACCAGCCGAATTTCAGTTGCGCTTCGACTTTGTCGCCTTCTGTGACCGCGACTTCGCGCATGTTGTCGCCAAATCGGGCAATGCGCGCGTGTTGCCCGTCGTGCCAGGCGCAGGCCGCGCGCGCCCAAGCGCCGATTTCGCCCGCTACCTCCTTGTCTTGCCAGTGGCCCACGACAACCTTGCGCGCACGCCGCATGCGCGCGCAGAGGAACCCGAATTCGCGGTCGCCATGGGCGGACTGGTTCAGGTTCATGAAGTCCATGTCGATGGTGGGCCAGGGGATATCGCGGTTGAATTGCGTGTGCAGGTGGAGGAACGGCTTTTGCAGGGCGCGGAGACCGGCGATCCACATCTTTGCGGGGGAGAACGTATGCATCCAGGCGATGATCCCCACGCAGGCGGGCGCCGTGTTGGCTTCTTGGCAAACGCGCAGGATGGCATCCGGGCTGGTGACCACGGGTTTGGGAAGCACCTGCACCGGAATGGCGGGATTCGCGCCGAGCGCCTGGGCAATGACCTGTGCATTCTGTTCGACCTGGCGGAGCACGGCCTCGCCATAGAGCGGTTGGCTGCCGCTAATGAACCAGACTTCAAAGTGATCGAGCCGGATGTCCATGCGATGATCTCTCCAGGAAGGGGCGATTATAGCGAAATTGTAACGGTCATAGCAGCAGCCATGTGGATGCTACGGCGTGTTAACGTGTGTTTTGCAGCAGCTTTGTTGCGGGAAAGTGGCGTAAAATGATATTCTTCACTTCCGAAGGTGGAAGGCATCGGGGCGGGCGTGTACATCTCCTGGATGATGTATGTAACATCCATGAAACAGCGCGCCGCGGCCAGAGGTCTTCTGTCCTGTCATGCCCGGGTGGTGGAATTTGGCAGACACGCAAGACTAAGGATCTTGTGGCCGAAAGGCTGTGCGGGTTCAAGTCCCGCCTCGGGCACCACTTTGTATGCATGTTCCCCTGTAAGTATTGGTGCTTGCAGGGGTTTTCGATTTGGGGAGGCTGTAGGCTGTAGGCTGTAGGCTGTAGGCTGAAGGCTGTAGGCTGAAGGGGCGTGGGAAGGATGCGTGATTTGCTGAAAGAGCCGTTGTGGCGCGAGGAGGATTTGGGGAAGAACCTCCCTGATTCGCCGCATGCGACGTCGGTGGCGCTGCCGTTGTGGCGGCATGTCGTGGGCTACGAGGAAAATGATCCGGCGGTGCTGAGCGCGCTGTCGTGCGGGTATCCGCGTTTTGTGGCGCACCCGTATGTCCGGCAACTCTTCGAGCACGCGCGGCAGGAGTTTGCCTGCAGTGGCGAGCAGGCGTTTGTCTTTCCGACGGAGACGGTGGCGCA
Organism: Candidatus Hydrogenedentota bacterium; assembly: GCA_016182645.1. Taxonomy (GTDB): domain Bacteria; phylum Hydrogenedentota; class Hydrogenedentia; order Hydrogenedentales; family JACPGD01; genus JACPGD01. Next base: position 7,005 of record JACPGD010000135.1, read on the forward strand.
ACGCTGTGCGCGGTATGTGCGGGAGAAGACGGGGCTGGTGGCTCGTGTTCAGGCGACGGGGGTGAACGGGCTGCACGCCGTGGTGTTTCCGGATGCAGCGTTCGAGCCGGTGAAAAAGTACTGGCAGCATTTCGGCGAGATTGTGAGTTCGCGCGCCGCACTGGCGGCCATCGAGGGGCGGCGGCCCACCGATGGCACGGCGAAGGGCATGCTGCGCGAGCGGATCGCGTCCTTGGCCGGCGGGCGCGCGGAAGACGTGTTTCTTTACCCGAGCGGGATGGCGGCGCTGGCGGCGGGCTTACGCGCGGCGCAAGCGCACCGGTCCGGCGGAAAGAGTGCGCAGCTCGGTTTTCCTTATGTCGACCTGCTGAAGATTCAGTCTGTCACTGGGCCTGGTGTCCATTTCTTGGCAGACCCGTCCGATGCCAACGTGGACGCGATTGCGGGTCTGGTGGAGCGCGAGACGCTTTCGGCGGTGTTCTGCGAGGTTCCCGGAAATCCACTCTTGCAATGTGTGGATCTGCCGCGACTCTCGGAGTTACTGCGCAAGCACGGGGTGCCACTGATTGTGGACGATACGCCGGGGACGTTCGCGAATATTGACGTGTTGCCGTGGGCGGACATGGTGGTGTCGAGCCTGACGAAATCGTTTTCGGGCGTGGGCGATGTCATGGCGGGGAGCGTGGTGTTGAACCCGGAGTCGGCGCTCTATAACGCGCTGGCCCCGTTGGTACGCGAGCAGTTCGAAGACTTGTTCTGGGAAGAGGACGCCGCGGCGCTCGAAGAGAACTCGCGCGATTTCCCAGAGCGGATGCAGGTCGTCAACAAGAACGCCGAGGCGCTGACCGATTATCTGGCGGGGCACCCGGCGGTCGAGCGCGTGTACTACCCGAAACAGGAAACGCGCGCGCGGTACGAGCGGGTGATGCGTCCCGGCGGCGGCTATAGCTGTTTGCTGTCGCTCTTGCTGAAAGACGCGCCGCGCCGGTCCGCGCCGTTTTACGATGCACTGCGTGTGTGCAAGGGACCGAGCCTCGGCCTGAACTTCACCATTTCGTGCCCTTATGTCCTGCTCGCGCATTACAACGAGCTGGATTGGGTGGAGCAGTGCGGGCTGAGCCGCTTTCTATTGCGCATATCGGTGGGGATGGAACCGGCGGATGAGATGATCGGGCGGTTCGAGGAAGCGTTTCAACTGGTGGGAAAAGTCTGAGATTCAGAATCGCCACGAAAGAACGCACAGAGCGCAAAGAAGCTTCTCCCGTGTTACGTGGCTGTTTCTTTAAGTTCTTTGTGTTCTCTTGCGGCCATTTAGTTTCTCGCCCGCGACAGGAGAGACGCCGCCAACAGCAGGCCGCCCAGCAACAGGACGTCGCCGAGTGACTTGCGCAGGCCGAGGAGGCTGGACAGCCAATCGCGGCAATTGCAGCCATCCGTGATCCCCGCCACCTCCTTCAACTCTTCTTCCGTCAGCGCGCCGTCATTATCCAGATCCAGCGCGTCGAACTGATCTTGTGTCAGCCCCGGCCATTGCGACCGTACCTCATCAATCGTGAGTTGGCCGTTGCTGTTGCCGTCCACGGCGTCAAAGGCACTCAAAACGTCCTGCGCGACTTCCTCAATCGGCCGCTCACTCTCGCCTTCGCCTTCCCCCTCGCCTTCACCTTCGCCCTCACCTTCACCCTCGCCTTCGCCTTCCCCCTCCCCCTCGGCAGGGCAGGATTCCCAAGGGCCGGGGACATTGGTGCTTAGGCAGACATTGTCGATGCAGGCGCTGTCCATCTCGGAGGTCGTGCGAAAGCTCAGCAGGTGGCAAGCGCCATCGGCGAACGCCGCCACATCGAGGACGACCGGCACGAAGCCTGAGTGATACCGCGCGTCGTACAGGGAAGCGGAGAACAGCTCGGCGTCGTCCAGCAACACGCGAAGCGCATAGCTGGGAGCGCACAGGCTTTGATCCAGTTCCTTGTTTTTGCTAAGCAGCGCGGCGCGGTCCGGTGAAGGTACCGCGGTTGTGGCCAAGTCAAACAAAAGCACAGCAGCCGTATCTTGGGGAATCCTGACGAGCTGGCTGACGCCTTCACACCCGGCTTCGTCCCAATAACCGTGCATACAGGCCACGCCATCGCCAATGACCGGCGACTCATAGGGACCATAGGTAAAGTTCAGTTCTTCCCAACTGGGATTCGGAGATCCGGCGTCAAATGCACCGTCCTGAACAACGTTGTACCTGCATGTGATCTCACCTTCCCCTTCACCCTCACCTTCGCCCTCTCCTTCACCCTCACCTTCACCCTCACCTTCACCCTCACCCTCACCTTCTCCCTCGCCCTCTCCCTCTCCCTCACTACCTTCGCCGTAGCGAAGAATCAACATTCCACTTGACATATCGGCTACGTAAATCAGCCCATCTGCGAGAACAACGCCAAAAGCTGGACCTAAAGTATCGTAATACCCCATCTGGATCGGGTTGGCAGGATCTGCAACGTTGAAGATTTGGACAATTCCACTGCCGGACGCATCAATGTCACCGGATGCAACGCATAAGAGATTGCCCAAGGCATCTAGCCCATACGCTTCGCCTGGAAGATCAAACGCTCCAACCCAAGTTGGCTCGGTCAACTCATGAACGTCAATTGCGTACAGATCGTGCGATTCGTTCTTTCCCCTATCCCCAGTCACGACGTACGCCGTCCCATTGGATACTGCCAAGCTGGTCCCTGGCTCCTCCAGAGTGTATGTCCCAACTTCCGTCGGATTCCGAGGATCGTGGAGGTCCAGTATCTGCAATGTCTCAAGTGTGAGAACGTATGCCGTTGTATCTTCCAATGCCACATCAAACGCAAAAGCACCATGCTCACCCAGAAGACTCAGTTGGGCGGGTTCTTGGACGTCAACTACCCTGAGGCCGCCAATTGCGTCCGCCACGCAAACCACATAATCGTTGAGTACGGCAACGTCCATTGCTGGTCCGAGAGTTTGATATTCACCCAGGATGGCTTCCGGCAGCGGTTCATGGGGGTGAACCACCTGGAGACCTGACGGATTGTTCGCGACGTAAACGAGGTCACTTGAGGTTGCCAGTCCTCTGATGATCCCCGAAATCCCCATTACGCCTATCCCCAGAGGTTCAGCGGGATCAGTCACATCAACCAGATGGAGACCACTTAAGTAATCTCCAACATATGCAGTACTACTGGCTATGGCCAGGGGGCCGCACGCGTATGCGAGTTGGTCCAGCGACGCGATCAGGGCCGAGGAAGAAAGGAAGTTGGTGTTGAATATTTCAACTCCGGACATCATTTCGGAGACATACAACAGATCACCGGCGATTTCGACACCGACCGCGGCGCCTATAGTCTCATGCGATGTAACGAGCACTGGCACATCAGGATCAGTAACATTAATTATTTGAAGACCTTGACTGCCATCTGCAACATAGGCCATGTCTTCTGAGATCGCGACATCGAAGCCGACGAGGGGTAGCTCGCAAGATCCCACCCTTGTCAGGTGAACCGGATCAGATATGTCCAAAATCTCAAAGCTCTCCGATACAATGTAGGCATAGTGTCCGGCCAAGGCAAAACCCGTCGCCAGATCCAGCGCGGCATCACTATAGGTTCCCATCGTTGCCGGCTCCGTTGGTACCTGAACGTCAACCGCAAGAAGCGACCCGTTTACCAAACAAAAAGCGACGCTACCTGATACATGGACATCCGCGATTGACTTCTCCTGTATTGTGTACGTCCCTGCCAATGTAGGCTGCTCAGGGGCACTAACATCAACGATCTGCAGCACTCCCCCATTGTCCCAGGCATAGGCCCAACTACCGGCCAAAGTCACCCCAACAGCAAAAGTGGGTAATTCACAAGTGGCGATGAGCGCTGGATGGGCCGGGTCTTGTATGCTCAAGATGTCGATACCTCGGGCCGCATTTGCCGCGAATACATTAACACCAGACACTACAACGTCGGTGTAGAACGTAGACATCCAGTCAGTATAGGATCCAATGCGGGATGGATGGGCCGGGTCCTGAACATCTATCATCTGGAGACCGCCCAGATTGGCCGCTACACACAGCAAATTGGCCGATACAGAAGTGTCGAGAGCCCAACCTGGGTCTATGAGGGACATCCTCCGATATGCAACAACGGCGAAATCAATGATCTGGAGGCCGTTCCACCCATCCGCTACATATGCTGTGTTCCCAGACAGAGCCACTGCGACAGACAGTCCTTGCGTGTCAAAGGTTCCGATAAGTACCGGATCTCCGATGTCGGTAGCATCAATAACTTGAAGACCATTCTCTCCATCGGCCACGCAAGCAAGTGCTCCTGAGACCTGCACTGCCGCAGCCTCCCCTGGTGTGTAAGCAGAGCCCATGAGCGCGGGGTGAGCGGGATCTGCAATATCAATCAACCAAACCCCCCTATATATCGTCGCCACATAAGCAACACTGCCTGAGACGGCAATTCCGTAGGCCGGGACAGTAAGACTACCGAGAAGCACGGGATTTCTTGGGTCTTGGACGTCAATTGTGCACAAGGCTCCAGTTGCGACGCAGGCCACAGTGCCCGAGAGTGCAACGCCACGCGCGTGTCCGCCCGTATGGCAAATCCCCAGAAGGCTAGGCTCTGAGGGGTCTTGCGCGTCGATCACAAGGAATCCTTCAATGTCAGCCGCAACGTAGGCCACTGAGCCGGAGATCGCCACGCCTGAGGCCTCCCCAATTGTGGGATAGGTTCCGCGCAGGAATGGATGTGTGGGAGTCCCAATATCCACGATCTTTAGGCCCCCAGAGCCCGCTGCGACGAATAGAAGATCGCCGGACAAAGCCAAACCCAAAACGGGCGAATCAAGAAATACCCGACCCAAACTCACAGGGTTGCGCGCACTTGATATGTCGAAGATATGCACACTAGGGCCCTCACCAGCGCACAGCAGGTTGCCTTCCGTAGCGACGGCCTGACAGACACCGCCTATCTGCCCCACCACTTCGAGGTTTTGTCCTTCAGCGTAGGAGGGCATGGATAGGAAGCAGATGATCGCGCAGCACAAGGCGTGAAACAATCTGATCGCGCTGAAATACTGAGCAGCCACCGCCCACTCTCCCCTCAACCCCAAGAACTGGAGAAATACAAACTCCACCAAAGAAATCGTGTCCATTTCAATGGTGAAAGTTTTCTCAAGAATAGGCACAATGCCTAAAAAAGTCAACAGCTACATATATAAACAATATCCTTAATGTATCTTTAGGCGGCATACTCTGGCGGTCACAGTGAGCAAGACACCACTACCTTTCCGTATTTCACTCGCTGACAAGGGTACTTCTGCGCTCCAGAACACGGCATGGAACGTGGCCAATCACCTGGCCGATGGCGGCTTTCGTACTAGCTGCCTTTTCGGGAATTGACAATGATAACTCTCGCATAAGCCCGCGCTGGTTTTAGTTCTTCCTTGACGCTTTGCGGAGATTGCGTATTTTTTGTTGCTTCATTGCGGGGGGCTGGGGCATACTGTCGTGGGTGCTGGTGTGGCTAATGTGTTGTGGAGGCTGGGTATGCAGCTAAAAACGTCGCGGTTCGGAACGATTGAGATTGAGCCGAGCGCTATTTTGACGTTTACGCAACCCATTATTGGTTTTCAGGAGTACCGGCGTTTTATTCTGTTGCCGGGCCCCGCGGACAGTTCTGTCCACTGGCTGCAATCGACGGATTCGGGGGATCTGGCGTTTTTGATTATGGATCCGCGGCAGGTGATGCCGGATTATAAGGCGCCGTTACCGGCGCAGGAGTTGGCGGAGTTGGCGGTGTCGAGCGTGGACGAGTTGGACGTGTACACGCTGCTGGTGGTGCCGGATGACCACGCGAAGGTGCGCACGAACCTGCGGGCGCCGGTCCTCATCAATCTCAAGCAACGGCTGGGCAAACAGACGGTGCTGGACAGGACGGACTATCCGATTCAGTATTTCCTTGCGCAGGGGCGGCAGAAGTCCCCCGCAACTCAGGAGGCCGGTCATGCTGGTGCTGACGCGTAAGGAAAACGAGAGCATCATGATCGGCAATGAGATCGAGGTGAAGGTGCTCGATCTGAAGGACAACCAGGTGAAGTTGGGGATTGTGGCGCCGCGCTCAGTGTCGGTGCACCGGCGCGAGGTGTATCTGGCGATTCAGGCGGAGAATGCGCAGGCGGCGAGCGCCGCGCGAGTCGAGGGGATTTCGAACCTGATACCGCGGTAGGGCGCGGACTGGGAAGTCCGCGCTCCGGTGATGTCGCGTGCTCGGTGAGCGCGCGTCGACTGAAAGGACGGGCACATGGAGGTGATTGTTGACGGTGATCGCGGGTTCCGGGTGGAAGGGCAGCCTGTGGACGCGTTGGCGGTGCTGGCGGCGATCAATGATCATTTGCACAGCCGCAGCCGGGCGATCTTGTCGCTGAAACTGAATGGGACTGAGGTAGCGCCGCAACAGGTGCCGGAAATGCTGCGGGGCGTACCCATCGAGAGTGTCGAAACGCTGGAGGTGGGTTCTGAGGATCTGGGGACGCTGATCAACACGTGCCTGTCGGAATTGCGCAATGTGCTGCCCGATTTGCCGAAAGCGTGCCGCGATCTGGCGGCGGTGTTTCATGGGGACCAGCCGGACGAGGGCTACCAGCATTTCACGCAGCTTGCGAACATCTGGAGCCACGTGAAGACGCGGGAGAAGCTGGTGGTGAACGCGCTCGACCTGAACCTGCATGAGTTGCAGGTGAACGAGATGACGGCGGAGCAGATGCACGCGGAATTGAACCAGTTTCTGGAAGAGGCGATTACCGCGATCCGGAACGGGGACACGGTGCTTCTGGGCGACCTGCTCGATTATGAACTGGCGCCGCGCGCGGAGAAGGAGGCGGAGCTGGTGGATCTCTTGCAGGCGCGGGCGGCGGCCAAGTCCGGGTGAGCATGGCGCAGCCGCGTATTCTCACGTTTAACTTTCACGAACCTTACCTCTGCCTGCTTGCCAAGACGGGCCTCTCGATGGACGTGGGCCTGTATGAATCGGGCCCGATGGCGCGGCCCTGGCATAGTTTCTACCGCGCGCTGCCGGCAAACCTGACGCTGGTGCCGGAGAAGGACTGGCGGCGGGGCCTGGGCGCGGCGGCCTACGACGTGCTCATCGCGCACAATGAAATGAATGCGCTGGACGTCTTTCGCGCGCCGTGCGCGAAACTCCTGGTGTGCCACAATCGCCGGACGTTTCTAAGTACCAGTGTAACTATTGACGTGGGCGATCCCGTCCAGAAATTTGATGATCTCTTGGAAAAGTTGCAGAACTTCTATGAATTCGTCTTTATTTCCCCCTCAAAACAGCAAGACTATGACATCCCGGGGCGTGTGATTCTGCCGGGGATTGACGTCGAGGAATACGGCGGGTACACGGGGGAGGAACGCTGCGTGTTGCGCGTGGGCAATATGATGCGCGAGCGCAACCTGATGTTCGATGTCGATTTTCAGGCGGAGGTGCTCGCCGGGCTTCCGCAGCGGTTGGTGGGGCTGAACCCGGCCATCACGGGGAGCACGCCGGCGGGGTCGTTTGAGGATTTGTGCGGGCAGTATCGGCGGAACCGGTGTTTGCTGCATGTCACGCGGGAGAGCTATGAGGACGGCTACAACCTGAGCATGCTCGAAGCGATGGCCTGTGGCATGCCGGTGGTGTCGCTGGCGAATATTACGTCACCACTGACGGACGGGATGGACGGGTTTGTGTCCTATGAACCGGAAGTGCTGCGGGAGCGTCTTCAGACGCTCTTGGATAATTCGGACTTGGCCCGCGAGGTGGGTGCGCGAAGCCGCGAGACGGTCGCGGAGCGGTTCCCGGTGGAGCGGTTTTCGGAGTCTTGGCGGGAGGCCATCTTCGAGGCCGCGGAAAGGAGGAATGCTCCCGCATCCCCTAGCCGAAGCAGCCAGGGGATGACACCCAAACACTCCTCCGAAGAACAAAGACGCAAAATCCTGCTGGAATATGTGTCGTCGCCGTTTACGACGGCGCGCTACTTCGAGCGGGCGGCGCGTGAGAACCACGCGGTGGTGACGGCGGGGTTTCGCACGCCCGAAGGCGTCCTCAGAATGTGGGGCTTCGAAAACCCACCCGCGTATCCGAAGCAACAGATCAATCTTCCGTACACCACGACGTATGAGACAATGCTCGCACAACTTCCGCCGGGGTTTTCGCCGGATTTTCTGTTCTGGATTGATTCTGGACACGATGAGATCGGGGCGGACATTGCGTCGCTGCCGTTTCCGAAATTGGCCTATCTGATCGACACGCACATTGCGACGGAATTGCGTGTGGACATGGCGCGAAAGTTCGATGTGGTATTCGTAGCTCAGAAAGGCCAGATCGAGCACTTCCGCCAGGCCGGGATCAAGAGTATCTACTGGTTGCCGCTGGCGTGCGATCCGGAGTTGCATGCGGTGGGCGAACAAGGAGGTCCGCGCTCCAAGAGAATTTACGATGTGGCGTATGTGGGTAGTCTGAGCACGACCGAAGGCGAGCGGCGGCCCAAGCTGCTGGCCGCCGTGGCAGAACGGTTTCCAAACCACCGGATTGGCAAGTTCTGGCCGGAGGAAATGGCGCGGATTTACGCCCGATCCAAAATCGTGGTCAATGCCTGCCATAACCGCGACGTGAACATGCGCGTGTTCGAGGGGATGGCTTCGGGCGCATTGTTGATTACGGACGAGGCGGACGGGCTGGAAGATCTGTTTGAGGAAGGCAAGCACTTTGTTGTCTATCATCGCGATGACGATCTGCTGGACCTGATTGCGTACTATCTGGAACACGAGGAGGAGCGCGAACAGATTGCAGGGGCCGGACAGAAGCTCGTCTTGCGCAATCACACGTACCGCCGCCGTTTTGACTTGATGCTGAGTGTGATCGAGCCGCGCTTGGGGGCGGCGCGGCCGGCTTCCGGCGTCCCCTCTCCCCCACCTTCCGCCGCACCCAAATCGACTGGGTATTATCGCAACGTGCGGCGCGAGGTGATGGAACGGGTGCCGCGCCTGGCGCGGCGCATTCTAGATGTTGGCTGTGGCGCGGGTGCGCTGGGCCATACGCTGAAGACCGAGCGCGGCGTCGACGAGGTGGTGGGCATTGAAGTCATCGAGGAAGCCTATCGGGCGGCGTGCGAGGTGCTGGACAAGGTCTTGTTCGGCAGCATCGAGGAATTGGAGCTGCCCTTCCCAGATGATTATTTTGATTGCATCATTTGCGCGGATGTGCTGGAACATCTGGAAGAACCCGCAGCCGCATTGCGAAAACTGTCGCGCGTGCTGGCGCCGGACGGCACGATTGTGATCAGCATTCCCAACATCCGCTTTCATGATGTGATCCGGATGCTGTCCTTGGGTGGCTGGAGTTATATGGAAGCCGGCATCATGGACAGCACGCATTTGCGCTTCTTCACGCGGGAATCGCTGGGGACATTCATCGCGTCGGCGGGACTGGAGGTGCTATTGCTGGAGCGGCTGAATGGCTTGGCGCCCTACCAGGCGCCGCGCGAGCCGGACGGTTCCATGCTGATGGAGAAGGTACGGCTGCGCGATGTTGGTGACGATGAGCATCTCGACCTGCTGACGATTCAATATGCGGTGTTGGCGGGCAAGCCTGGAGTGGACCGGCTGAAGCGCGCACGCCTGGCGCTGGAGCAGGGCGACGCGGCCTTGGCGGTGTCATATGCCGTGGATGCCGTGGGCGTGGACGAGGCAGAGCGACTGCGCTTGCTGGGCAAGGCATTTTCGCGCCTGGGGACGCTGGACAAGGCGGAGTATTTTTACCGGGAGTCCCTCCAGCGGCGCTATGAGCCAAACGTCCTGGGTGAACTGGGCATGTTGTTACTCGGAATGAACCGCGCGCACGAGGCGCTGCCGCTGTTGGAGCAGGCGCATGCGGAAGCACCGGAGAATGATCGCGTGGCCGGGGCGCTGGGGCTGGCATTGTCCGTGGCCGGACGGCTGGAGGAAGCCTACACGCATTTGCTGACCGCGTTGCAGGCGAGTTATGAAACGCCCACTTTGTTGAAACACCTGCAGGCGGTGGCTGTGCCTCTGGGCCGGCTGGCCGGGGTAGAGCCGGTGTTCAAGTCATTCGCCGAGTTCTATGCCGGTGATTTGGACGTCGCTTGCGACTATGCGGAACTCTTGGTGACGCTAGGCAGGACACGGGAGGCACGGGAGCGCCTGGAGCAGGTCGTCTTGTTCGCACCGGAGCATGAGCGCGCGCTTGCCTTGCTGCAAGGGATGGGACCGCCATGAAAAGCAGCGAGGCCTGGCGCAACACGCTGGCACAAGTGCCCGAGGATCCCGCGGTCCAGGTGGTCATGGGCCGGGGCGGCAAGCCAACGCTCCGCATCGGCGAGGTTTTTCTGCACAGCCAGTACAATCCCGAGCAAGAGGCGCAGCGCCTGGTGGATTCCGCGGAACTGGATCCGCGACGGCCGGTGCTCGTCATCGGCCTGGGCCTGGGCTATCACGTGCAGGAGTTGTTGCGGCGCGGACACGAAGTGGCCGTGGCGGAACCGAACCCCGCTGTGGCGCGCGCCGCACTCGAGAGCACACTGAGGGACACGGCGTTTCCGCTTATCGTGGAGGATGTCCCCTCCTCGCTCGCAACGGCTGAATTCAAGTCGTTCGCGGCGCAGATCCCCCAGATCCTGGTCCATCCGCCAACGGCACGCGTTGCAGAGGAGGCCGTGCGAACCATCACCGGCCAGCTGGCCTGCGCCATCCTCGGCGCACAGCATTTGAGCATCGCCGTGGTGGGCCCGATGTACGGCGGGTCACTGCCCATGACCGAGTACATTGCCAGTGGATTCCGAAAGCTTGGGCACCGTGTCACCGTCGTGGACAATAGCGCGGCCTGGGGTCTGTATGAAGCGATGACCGGAAGCATTCGCGCGCGCGCCGCCTCGGCCCAGATGGGGCAGATGTTGGCGAACATTATTGCCGAGTGGAGCTATGCGCGGGTGGTGGAAGTGGATCCGGAGTTTTGCCTGGTCATGGCGCAGGCGCCGGTGGGCCCGCAATTCCCGGAACGGCTGCGGCGGCGCGGCATTAGCACGGCGTTCTGGTATGTGGAGAACTGGCGGCACTTGCCCTACTGGCAGCAGATAGCGCCGCTGTATGATTCCTTCTTTCACATTCAGCCGGGAGAGTTTGAACGCAAGTTAGAGGAAGCAGGTTGCCGTAATCATGCATTCATCCAGACTGGGTGCGACCCGGACAGACATCGGGCCGTCACGTTGACGGCCCATGAAATGAAGGATTACGGCTGCGATCTCTCCTTTGCCGGAGCGGGCTACTATAACCGGTTGCAATTCTTCAAGGGGTTGACGGACTATGATTTCAAGATCTGGGGCGTGGGCTGGAAGGAGCGGGAGTTGAGTCGGTTGGTCGCCGGGGGCGAACGGCGCTTCGACAATGAAGAATTCATGAAGATGGTGGCCGGTTCGAAGATCAACCTGAACCTTCACAGCAGCAATGCCAGTCCCGGCGTGGATCCGGAATGCGACGCGATCAATCCGCGCGTGTTCGAAATCGCGGCCGCGGGCGGGTTCCAGATTTGCGACGCATGCAAAGGTCTGGCGCAGCACTTTGATCTCGAAACAGAATTACCCGTTTACCGGAACCTGGCGGAGGCGCGCAGCCTGATCGATCGCTATCTTTCCGACGACGCCGGCCGCCAGGAGGTGGCGCGGCGGGCGCGGGTACGGGCGCTGAACCACCACACCTATGCGCATCGCGCCCAGGTCATGCTGGACCATGTTTTCACGCGGCATGGCGCATTCATGCTGAAGCGTGGCGTGCGTGTCCAAAGGACCGTCGGGGAAATGGCCGAGCGGATTTCAGACATCCCCTTGAAGGCATGGTTGCGGAAGTTGCCGAAGGACGTGCTTTTTCTGCAAGAGGCGTTGATGCCCTTTATCGTGAAGAGTGGCCCCGGACTTTCGGTTCCCGAGAAACTCTTTGTCTATATGAATGAAGTGCGCGAATTTGCGCAGGCGCTGTTGAAAGAGAAGCGATGATGCGCATCCTCGTCAACCAGACAACGCGGATGGGCGACATGATCCAGACGTCGCCCTTGATCCATCAATTGCACGCGCAGTATCCCGAGGCGCACATCACCGCCATGGTGCGGCGGATGGGCCGCACGATTGCGGAGCACCATCCCGACGTCAATGACGTACTGGTCTATGATGAAGATGAATTGTTTCTTGATTTGACCGCTCAGGACAGCGACAGGCTGTTGCGTGCGTATGAATTGGCGGAGAAACGCGTGCAGCAATTGCGGGTGGGCCGCTTTGACATTGCCTATAACATGACGCACAGCATTGCGTCGGCGATGTTGTTGAAATTGGCGGGCATCCCCAAGGTGGTGGGCGCCCACTTGAGCGATGACTGGCAGTTTCTACTGCGCGGCCCTTGGCCCACGTACTTTTTTACGAGTGTGTATAGCCGCGAGTACAACGATCTGAACCTGTGCGATATTACGCGGCAATTTGCCGAGGATGCGCCGCCGTGCAAACGTCTTTGTCTGGAATTGCGCCCTGAGGAGCGTGATTTTGTATCGACTCTGTTCCTCGAACACGGCATTGGCGCCGGTGCGTTTGTCGCCTGCCTGCAATTGGGGGCGAGCGAAGAAAACAAACGATGGTCTGCGGTACGTTTCGCGGAACTGGCCAAACTCCTGGCGGAGCGCTACCGTGCGCATGTTTTTCTCCTGGGGGTCCAGGAAGAAGCGCGGCTCGGAGAGGCTTTTGAGCGTTTTGCCCCCGGACTGGCGGTTCCGCTCTATGGCAAGACCAATGTGCCGCAGGCGGCGGCCGTGCTGGAGCGCGCGAACGTACTTGTCACGAACGATACGGGGACCATGCACCTGGCGGCGGCCGTCAACTGCCCGACCGTGCTGGTGTCCGTTGGCCATGTGCACTATCGGGAAACGGGGCCGTACGGGGAAGGACACGTCGCGGTGGAATGGCGGCGGCAATATCTTGGCCGCTCGGACTTCGTCCCCGGAAGTCTGGAGGAGCGCGAGCAGATACAAGCCGCGCACGTTTTGGCGGCGGTTGAATTGGTACTTGAAAAGGATCGAGGCCCCCTCCCATCGATACCGGAGTCCGATGCATTTCAGCAGGTCGAGCTCCTTATGACGCGCTTTGCGCCCGATGACTGCCTGCAGTTCTATCCGGTCATCCGGCGTGTGCTAACGCAGCGCGACTACACGCGCATGGCGTACCGGGCCATGTGGCTGCACCATCTGCGGGAGCGCCACGACAAGCGGGCGGAAGAAGAGAGTCTGACCCAGCTTCTGGGGTGTTACGATGGGCCGGCGCACGATGTCGTGGCGCTGTGGCGGGATGAGTTGGGAACGGGATTTGCAGACCTCGCTGCGTTGGCGCGGGAAGGCATCGAAGCCACCGAAAAGCTGCTGCGCCTGCTTCAGTCAGGGCAGAGTATGGCGAAGGCCAAGGAAGTCGTGGCGGGGCTGATGCGACTCGACGAGCAATGCAGGCTGCACGGAGAACTGTATCCGGCGTGCCGCCCGCTTATTCTGATGGCACGATTTGAACGCGACAATCTCGAAGGGGCCGACCCGCTTTTCCTGGCCGAAACCACGCTGAACATTTACCGCGCCTGTTTCGCGCGGGCGCGGCTCATGGAGAAGAAGCTCGGGGTGGTGGCAGATCTCTGGCAGAAACAATGGCAAGAGCGGGGAGGGCGTGTCTTGGAGTACAAGCGATGAGCGAATCGGAACGGCCAAAGTTTGTGGTCGTGCTCGGGCATGAAAGTTCGGGGACGCGGCTGGTGGCGCGGGCGATAGCGCGCGCGAGCGGGTGGGACTATGACGATGGCGAGTATTCGTTCGATGAGCAAGGGCGGGTCATCGACAGCTTCATGCTCAAGACCGTGCATGGCTGGTGGGAAAAGCCCGAGACGATAGTCCGTGATCACTCTCGCATTACGCGGCGGTCGCTGCCGCACGGCGGCTTTGTCGACCTGGAGCAACAAAGCGCCTTGGTGCTGGGCCGCAAGTTTTTTGATCCTGTTCCCTTCATCGAGGGATTGGAGCGCGCGGGTTACGAAGTATATGTCGTGCTAACCGTCCGCGATCGGACGATTGCGGAGCATTCCAAGTACCGCGAACACACCCAGCAGCATCTCGACGTGGCGCGGACGGAAATGGACCGTGCCGTCGAGACCATGAACCGCGTACTGGAGCGCCACGCGCGCACCTTCGTGTGTGGCTATGAAGCGGGCATGACGCTGGGCAGGCCATACATTCAACACCTCTACCGGTTTCTGGGTATCAGTTCGGAGCACAGTCCCCCACTCCGTGATGGGAACCGCAAGTACATCAAAGACCTGCACGAGTCGGGCCGAGTCCGCCTCAATACGGACAAACCCCTTACCATCGGCATGGTGACCCGGCCTACGGAACAGAAATGGGGCGGCGACCTCCGTGCGCTGTATTCGATGCGCGATGGGCTCAGCG
>JACPGD010000136.1 GCA_016182645.1 Candidatus Hydrogenedentota bacterium
GAATCTGGACCGCCCGGAGATTCTGATTGACGGTGGTCTTTTTCTGGAAGGCGTCGAGGATCCGTTGCACGCCCGATTCAATGCCCAGATACACCCCCACCATCCCCAACTCCGCCAGACGCGCGAATGGTTCCGGTTCCACCGCATCCACGCGGCAAACTACCTCAAACACGATGTCTTCACGCAAGCTGTGCAGATGTTCAGCAATGCGGATCGCGCGATCGTGGAACCGCGAATTAAAACCCATGAAATTGTCGTCCGTGAAAGAAATCAAATTCACTTCGGGAAAGGAGTTCACCAACTGCGTGAGTTCGGCACAGATATTCTCGACCGAACGCTCCCGCCACCGCTTCTTGTGGGCATGCTTGTAATACGGTGGAATACTGCAAAAAGAGCACCGGTAGGTGCACCCCCGCGTCGACTCCACCAAGGCTTCCTGCACCGCCAGTCCGCTGTCCAACGACTGCCGCAACTCGTCCCGGTGCGGGAACGGCAAATCATCCAATTCAACGAGCTCCCGCCGCTGTTCAAAGCCGCTTCGCGTCATCAGCCCCGGCACCCCTTCACACGTGCCGCGAGATTCCAGGCTTCGGACAATCTCCACCAGGGTCTCTTCCCCCTCGCCCATCACCACACCTGCCAAACGCGGACATTTGTGCAGGAAATACTTCGCGCCAATCGTCGAAGCATGCCCGCCTATCAAAAGGAGTGCGTCCGTACGCTGCGCAATCCGGTTGATCGACTCCACATACCGCTTCCGGTATTCCCAGAACGGCAAAGAGAACCCGATTACATCGTGCCTGGACAAATCAGTATCTTCTGCCAACAGCGTCCCCGGAATATTCTCATTCCTAGACTTGGCTTCAACTCCCGTCGCCCGTAGGGCCGCCAGCAGATACTCAACGCCCAAGTTCTCACGTCCGGAATAGACATATTCAAAGCCTTCCCGGCGATCACTTGGCGTTACGAGCAGTACATGCATTCTTGCGATTCTTTCGTTGTGCCTTGCTTCCTTCCACCCGCAATCCTATAAACTCCTCCCCCGCCTGCTTCACCTGATCCGTTGACGAAACCAGATTCTTCTCGCTCACCTTTTGGTGGTGGTTCCAGAACCTCACGCTGGATCGGATTTGTCCCATTTTCAAACCTCCGTTCAGGGCGCTCCATAGTGCTTCGCGTACCATTCTATCATGGATTTCACATCGGGTTCCGCAAAGCCCGGTCTGGCTGGTGGAAACCATTTTACTTCGGCATGTTCCCATGGGGAGTCGATAGAGGACTCAAGAGCCATTAGGCTGTGGATCCGACAGCCGCTCGCCTCTTCTCCCGCCTTAAACGCGCGAAGAGCCCCAGCGACTTGTTGGTTTGTTGGCCTATCCGCATCGGTTTCGATGAGACCTATAAAGGCAAATTCCTTGTCGCCCAATCCCTCTTTCGGGGCATCATCTTCAGGAGTATAGTGACGATGCAGTTCGGGATAACTGTGAAATGTTTCCGCGAACCAATCGGGAAAAGAGGAAACATCCACTGGGGTATCGTTCGCAAGCTCAGGTTGTTTGGCTCTGGCAAGTAGATAGTTGCAGACTAACAGAACACTTGTTCGGAATTCATCCCACTGCCCCACTTGGTCGCCCTGCTGCAGACACCACTGTATTCCACGCACCCCCTTCAAACCTTCAAGCAGAGATTTCACGGCATCCAAATCAGTACCCGAGTCAATCATGTCGATCCCCTTCTCGATACTCTCTAAGGCTACCGATAACTCCTGCGTCAACACTGCTTGTTCGGTGTCAAGTATGCCTCGAAAGGAATCGAAAGGCACAACGCAGGGACTTCCGGAATAGTTACCAGTGCGCATTGCCTTAACTGATTCTCGAACGAATTCCAGTACTCCCGAAATCACTGGTCTCTCAAATTGCTGAACTTTACAGTTTTCAGTAAAAATCGGCCACGTCAGGGTCCAACAAGCATCTGGACCAGTATTCCAGAATGAATCTCGGGGTGGATAGGGATAGCAAATAAAACGCTCCAATAGATGATCTTCCGTTAAAACAAGGGCATTCTGGAGTCTTCGACTATAAGTGGGGTTGAAATACGCAAAATGACTACGGGGATCCTTAGACTTTCCCCCTTGCCGCCACATTGGAACGCCCCAGGGATCGCACTTGGCAGCTGCAAAGGTTCCCTTTAGCAGGTCAGCTTTTTTGACGCGATAAGGCATTTTCGATGTCATTTTCTCCTCGATTCCTTCCAGACTCAGCAGTCTCCCATGCAGGAACTGTTCATTCGCGGAGAAGAAGCGGCACCAAGTCATGTATTCAAACATGAAAGGTACTGCTACGCAACCAAAATTAATTTTGGCGTCCCATTCTGATCGTGGCCAGTTCAGAAGCAGCGTCGGATGAACTACCGTATGCGTTAGAAATAGAACTCTCAATTTACCAACGTTTTTTCTGTCAATTCCGGGGAGTGTTATGCTGCCACGCTTTAAATCATCTAGGACATTCAGAAACCCATCTGCAGAGCCGACAAGAAACCCCGTATAATTCCGCGCATTCGTCACCAGTTTGCGTTGTCCGTAGTCAAAAGCTTCTTCCTGTAGATAGGGCGTCAAGACATTAGCCATGACTGACGTAACGATTTCGCTTGGCTGACCATCACACGCTCTGTGTGCCAAGTAAGCATAGTAAGCCATTGATCGCAAATAAGGATGATCACTGTCTTGACGGTATCTCTGTAAATCGGCGCGAATTTTGAATTGGCTTAGCTCCGCAAGTAACATCGCCCCAATATGGCCCGCCATGTCTGTCAGATCACCTCGCAGTCCCTTAAGATTCTTTTCGGTCTGATTAATCTGCTTGATGGCGTTGCTCGTGCGAGAGGTGAGTGTTCGCACCTGACCTTCGAATTCAACCAAATGTGCCCCGTAAAGGACCACGATCCCCGTGACCAACGCCGAGACCATGTAGAGGCCAAGGTGAGCCATAGTCCACAGTGTGTCATGTTGCTTCGACCACCGGTCCTCGGACATCAGATCCATAATCATCATTGTTGCAACAAGGGCGAAAACAAGTGAGGCGAAGGGGAAAGCTCTCCAGAATGTGGGCACCAAGGGACTTTCGTCATTGTCTTTCTACGGTCTTCCCTCAGTGCTTGCTTCCCGTTTTCCTTCAATACTCTGTTCGAGAATACTCAGGACAACATGAAGACCAATGATAACGAAAAAGAGTAAGAAGAAAATGTAAATAGACCATTGCTGCATAATTGCAGCCCAATAACCTGGGTTCGTTCCGAAAGAAATAAGCGTACCAGTCACAACGAATAGCAGCCAGCCAATCGCAAACACAACCATGCTTGTTATTACGAGCACCTTGAAAACGTTATTGAAATAATGATCTTCCGTAGGCTTGAATGTCCGCTCAAGTCCGGCGGATAATCTCCGTCTTAGATTATTGCCCCCTTCGTCCAATGCAGTCACCCTTGCAATTGAATCCTAGTCAAACCACCTATAGTCATCGACAATCGAATTGAAGTTTCCAGTTTCTGCACTAGCAATTCGAATTGGGCGGTTGACGTCGCCACCCTGCCCGAACGTAATGCTGCCAGCGACGCCGGGATACGGCTCCATCTTGTGCAGGAAGGCAGCCAATGCGTCTGGATCCATGTTGGCTTCCTTGATGGCTTTTGCTAGAATCATAAGCGCATCGTAAGCTGTGTTTGCGAGAATACCAGGATCAGCATCGAATTTCTCGCGGAATGCGGTCATGAATCGCTGAGCCTCTGGTCGTGTACTGGCCGGGTTGAAACTGGCGTCCGTGATGATGGTACCTTCCAGATCCGTTTGGCTGACGGTGCTCAAGACTTCTTTATCGTTCAGCGTGCTAATGCTGAGGAATTGGGTGTTAATGCCTAGTTCACGTGCTTGGGTAATGCAACGCGCCATTTCCCGCGGATTCCCAGCCAAATAGATCGCTTGGGGCTGCAGCGCCTTGACCTTGGTAAGTTGCGCCCGCACGTCCGTTGTGTTCTGCTCAAAGGACTCACTGCCAATTACTTTACCGCCGCGCTTTTCCAGTGCTTCCGTGAACGGGCCCACCAAGCCCGTACCGTAATCATTGTTGATGTACAGGCAAGCCACACTTTCCAGTTTCATTTCCTCCCGCGCGTACTTCGCCATGGCCAATGCTTCCGCTATATCTGACGGCCAAGTGCGGAAGAAGTAGGGGGAAGCGCCGGTGAGTTCGGGGCTGGATGCGCCGGAGCTGATGAAGAGGAGCTTTTCCTCGTTGATGATGGGGATAAACGCAAGGGCGACGGAACTGTTGGCGACCCCCGTGAGTGCGTCGATGTGGTCCACATCGATGAACTTGCGGAGGACGGAGATGCCCTCGCGTGGCAGGCCCGCGTCATCGCCGTAGATTAATACGACTTCGCGGCCATTGATGCCGGCCTGTTTGCGGATGTGGTCGAGCGCCAGTTCATAGCCGTCCTTCTGACTTTTGCCCCAGACCGCCGCGTCCCCGGTCAAGGGCAAACTGACACCAATTTTGATCGGCTCTTGGGATTCTTGTGGCTTCGACCCGGCGGCTGGCGGCGTAGTCGTGCCGGCGCCCTTCCCGCTCGGAGTTCCGCCGCCACACCCCGCACCCAGGCTAACCGCGGCGATGAGGATACCAGAGATCAACAGCACCACTGTTCGCAGTTCATAGGCTAGCATGACAAAACTCCCCAACCCTTGGCGTTTGCACGAAGACATCCACCCGAAAAGGCATCGGCGCATTGGGCGTTACTATAGTACAACTAGCCCGGTTTCGCAAGACTTTTCTAGAATGAGAAATTCCAGGAAAACCTGGGTAGNNNGGGTAGCGCGATCATCACGACCCATGCACCCTCGACCTCCAGGCTGTCACCCTTGTTTAGGAAGATGCGTGCTAGTTGCGAAGCGGGATGCCGAGTTCCCGCAACGCACGCTCGGTGGATTTCGTCCAGTTGCGATTGGCGGCCGGGCTGGCGGGGCTGGGGTGGGGGATGCGCCCAACGACGCCGGGAGGGTCGGGGAACGCAGCACGCAGCCGCGATTCGGCAAAGTTTCCAATGCCCACGAGGTACTGCGGCTTCAGGTAGGCAACGAGCCGCCGCAGGGCCTCGTCACAGGCGTGGAATAAGGGACCGCGCTGGGGTGCGGGCAGTTTGTCGGGCGTGAAATTGCGGCCGCTCTGTTCCATGAAGCACAGTGGACAGTAGCTGTGTACATAGAATTGCGCGAAGAACCGCTGCGGCGTCTGGAAACGCTCGCGCGCCCAGCCCCACAGCCGCGCGCCGCTCACTTCGCTGCGAGGACAGTCGAATCCGAGCACGGGCCGCTTTGGGTGTTCCCGCGGCGGCCGCCCGATCGGCGCGACAATGCCCAGCCAATCCCGGACGATGCCGACGTTGCCGAAGGGCACGCCGGTTTGGGTCATGCCCCAGGGTCCGGGGTTCATGCCCACCAGCAAGACCTCGCGCGGGGTGCCGCAATACCGTTTCACGTAGAGCTCGTGGGCTTCCCACGCATAATTCAGGGGATTATAGACGCAGTCAATCGGCGTCGAGAACGAAAGGCAGTCAACGTCTTCGGACAGGCGCCGGTAGATCTCAAGCGGCCTCATGCGGGCATCCAGCGGTTTGGAGACGTAGAGCACCGCGAGTACCGCGCCTGGCCGAAGCAAACGCCGCCCTTTGACTCAAGCTTTGCGCCGCCGCACGGCCGGTTTCTTCTTGGCCGCTGCTTGCTTGCGCTTTTTCGGAATGCTGGCCGCCTGCGCCGCCTCGCGCCCGTCCTCCGGCTCGGCGCCGCCGCCTTTTTCCGCCAGCGCCGCCGCGCGCGCCTGCATGCGGGTCCGGTAAAAAGGATCCTGCACCGGCACGACCAGATCCGGTACCTCCTCCGGCGGGGCTGTCTCAGGAGGGGGTGGCGCGGCAACGGCCGTGACCGCTGCCGCCACGTCGGCGGGTATATCACCGGGCGTAAGGACGGCTTTCCGCGTTCTGGGACGATGGAAAGGATCGGGACTGGCTTCCGCCGGCGCCGCTTCCGGACCCTCCGTGTCCGCCTCCACAACATCGCCCCGGAGCACTTGCATGCGGGCGAGGTCGGCCCCGGCCAATTGTCCGAAGCGGGACTCGGGTGCGCGGTCCAGGATTTTCCGGTACAGTTCCACGGCTTTGGCGCCGTCGTTGAGGGTAACCTCGTGCAGCTTGGCCAGGTGATACAGGGCTTCCGCCCAGACCCGGCGCCGCCCGTAGAACCGCTCGGCCACTTCGTCGTACAGCCGGGCGGCATCCTGAAAACGATCTTCCGACTTGAGCAGGCGTGCCGCCTCAAACAAGGCATTGGCCTCATTGTCATGATATTCGCGGTAACGCGCGACGGCGCCGTCGATGTCGCCGCGGAGCGCCAGTTTTCGGGCCGCGGCGAACTCGGACGGGTCCGCGATCTGGGCGCTGAACGGGCCGATGTGGTCGACGATGTTCCACGCCCAGGCGTGGCGTAGAACATTGGTGAAATAGCCGAACGGAACAAGGAAGAACAGAATGCAGTACATCAGGATGCGAAACTTCTGGTGCACCGCGTCTTCAGGAAGCAGATTGCGCCCGGTCGTCTGGTAGAACACGCACGCCATCGTGATGTAGAGGGCGGCCATCCCAATCCACATCAACGTGGCAAGCCAGATCGGGAGCGGCTCATTATTGCGCCCCCAGTGCCGCTTGATGATCACCCCCGCAACGATGAGTTCGGCCGAGGCAAGCAGCAGCACCATGCCCTCCCAGAATCTCAGGTAGTAGTAAGGCTGGTCCATTCGCTGGAATTACACCTCCGCCCTGTGGCGCACACTATCCCGCAAGCACAAAGCGCTTCCGGTTCCGCCCTTTCCTCAGAGTATAAGCCGTCCCGCGCATGGCGTCAAACGTTTTGCGCGGGAAACTATTGCCCTGGAACCAGTTAGATCCAGCAAGCCGCAGTCCTATCCCGTGGAGGCCCGGTTTCCCGCCAGAAACCCCGCGCCAAGGCGGCGCGGGCATTGACATCGTCCTGCGAATCCGGGACAATCACGCGGGCGGTGTCACAACAGATGGGGCGAGTTCATGTCGACGAAACGATTGCCGGAACAGGACTTGGTCCGCACGCTTCCGTTGAAACAGATTCAACCGAAGCTGGTGGAGGCGCTCGAGAGCAGCGATGACACGGGCGTAGCGGACGCCGTCGATCTGGCGATCAGCCAGGCGGCCTACCATTCCGCGAGCGATGTTCATCTGGAGCCTTGGGCGGACTATTTGTCGTTACGCTATCGGCTGGACGGCATCTTGCAGCAGGTGGCGGTGGTGCCGCGGCAGTATCAGTTGAAAATCGTGGCGCGGATCAAGGTGCTGGCGGACCTGGTGGTCTACCGGAAAGATGTGCCGCAGGACGGGCGCATTGATCAGGAAAAATGCACGTGCGGCCGCCCCATGCGCGTCTCCAGCATCCCGACGGTCAAGGGCGAGAAGATCGTCATCCGCCTCCTGGGCGATACCAGCGATCTCTACAACCTTGAAAGCCTGGGCTTCCAGCCCTACGTCGTTTCCGAATTACGCGAGATCGTCGTGCGCAGCCAGGGAACGTTGCTGCTCACCGGCCCCAGCTCCAGCGGCAAGACGACGACCATTTATGCGCTTTTGCAGGAGATGATGCGGCTCCAGAAAAACACCACGAATATCGTCACGATCGAAGATCCCGTCGAGTACAACATGGATCGCATCGCGCAGATTCAGGTGAACCCGCACGTCGAGTTCACGTTCGCCAGCGCACTCCGCTCGATCCTGCGCCAGGATCCCGAAGTCATCATGGTCGGTGAAATCCGTGACCTCGAAACCGCGCACATGGCGATTCAGTCGGGATTGACCGGCCACTTTGTGATCAGCACCATTCACGCCGGAACGGCGGCGGGCGTCTTTACGCGCTTGCTCGACATGGGCATCGAGCCCTACTTGGTGGCGTCCTCCGTCAGCGGCGTGCTCGCGCAGCGCCTCGTGCGCCTCAATTGTCCCACTTGCGCCGCCGCCTACAAGCCCGACCCGGTACACCTGCAACACTTCAACCTCAACGATGTCAACGCCCGCTTCTTCCGCGGCAAAGGCTGCGAAGCGTGCCAGACCATCGGCTACCGCGGCCGCGCGTCGATCGGCGAACTCGTTCAGGTCGACCAGGCCATCGCCGAATCCGTCCTCTCCCGCCCCACCACCTCGCAACTCCACCAGATCGCCGTGCAGCAGGGCATGAAAACCCTCGCCGACGACGGCCTCAACAAGGCCCAAAAAGGCATCACCACCATTGAAGAGCTCGTCCGCGTGCTGCCCAGCACGCCGGCGTAGCGGCAGAAGGTGCGTGGGGTGAACAGAAACGACGCGGCGTAACACTTTAGCCGACTGGCGTGGAAGTTGTCGTGACACTGGCGCACACGCACATTCTTCCCCTACCGTCATTCCCGCGAAAGCGGGAATCCAGAACTGTGCGGGCAAACATCGGAATATTCTGGATTCCCGCTTTCGCGGGAATGACGGTGGAAGAACGAAACACACATTGCGCCAATCGGCAAAAGTGTTACGACGCGGCGAATCTCGATAGATTGTGGATGGGTCATTTGGGGCGCTACTTTCTGCGCTCGCGTAAACACAAAAGAAGCAACCATTTGGCCCTTTGTCCATACTCCTGACGACCCTTAACTGGACACGAATGAATCAACCTATTCGAACCGCACTTTGAAGGTGCGGATTTCGTAGGGGGTCGCGTAGAACGAGAGGGTGTGGCCTTTCATTTTTACTCGTCGGTCGTTTTCTTCCATCAGGTCGCATTCAGAGGCGGAGACGGGGCGGGGGCCGAAGGTGAGGGAGGCTTCGCCGCGCTGGCCGTGGGCTTCGAACACCCGGACGATGAGCGCGCCGGAGTCTTCCTGTTTCTTGATGGTTTCGATAACGACGTTTTCCGCGTCTATCGCGACAAAGGAGTCGACGGGGGGCAGCGTGCCTTTGCGTGAGGGCGCGGGCAGCGCCAGCAGTGGATAATTGAGATCATAGGCTTGCTGCACCGAACCGTTGCGCCAGTCGTCCGCGTGCGGGTAGAGCGAATAGGTCATTTCGTGTTCGCCTTCGTCGGCCTGGGGGTCGGGATCGATGCTCGAGCGAAGCAGCGATAGCCGCAGCACGTTGCCTTTGGTGTCGTAGCCGTACTTGCAGTCGTTGAGCAGGCTCGCGCCGTAGTCCCCTTCGGACAAGTCGGCCCATTTCTGGCCGGTCACTTCGAAACGTGCGCGGTCGTATTCCGTATTGCGGTGCGTGGCGCGCTCGATGGCGCCGAACTGGATTTCATAGGTAGCGCGGTGCGTCAGAACGTCGATGGGAAACGCCACTTTGAGCAGCGTCCGTTTCTCGTGCCAGACCACCTCGAGGCGCACGTCGATGCGCGGCTGGCTCGCGTGCATGGTGAGGTACAGCGTGAAGGTGCTGCGCTCCGTCCGCCGCACCATACGCACCATGGCCCGCACCGGCCCGCGTTCGAGGATGGTCATCTCTTCGGCCTTCGACGGCTCTCCCATCTTCTCCTGATCGAAGTTGTGGTCGATGTCCCAGGCATCGTGCATGTGTGGACGGTCTTCGAAGAGTTGCAGCACGTTCGCCTTCCGCCCCTTGGGCACCACCTCGCGCTCTTCGACTTTGTCATATACGCTGGTGAAGCGCCCATGGGCATCCCACTTCACGCGCAGGAAGTCGTTTTCCATGCTGTTGTCAGAGACCTGCAATTGTTCGAGCGGCTCGACCTGCTCCGCGCTCGACGCCACGCGATAGACCGCATAGCCCAGCGGCGGAACATCCGCCACCTCGAAGAGGATCTGGTCCGGGCCGGCCTGCTGGCTCGGCACAATCGTTCCGTCCGGGGCGAGGACGTGCCAGGGCGCCTTCGGCGGCTTCAGTTTCACGGACACTGCACCCGTGCGCAGCCACGACAGCGTGTTGAACACGACGACGGCCTGACCCACGCCGGCGGTGTCGATCCGGCGCAGGAGCGAACTCATGGCGGCGTCGCGCACCGCTTCGATGTGCGCGCGTGCTTCCGCGTAGTCCTTGTCCGCCTGCGCGTAGACCTCCGTAATCGACGAGCCCGGCAGGATGTCGTGGAATTGGTTCGTCAGGACCGTGCGCCACGCTTTCCACAACGTTGCATGGTCGTATTTCGCGCCATGCAGATGCGCCAGACTCGCGAGGAACTCGGCGTCGTGCAACATCCTCTCGCATTCGCGGTTGTTGCGTTTGGTCCGCGCCTGCGTGGTCTGGCAGCCGCGGTGCAGTTCGAGGTACAACTCGCCGTTGTACACCGGCAGTTGTTGTTTCGCGCATTGTGCGCGCATGCGGTCAAGACAGTCCTGAGTGCTGCCAAATTCACATGGCGGCACGCCAGCCATGTTCTTCAGCCGCCGCCCATGTTCGATCATCTCCATGGTTGGCCCGCCGCCGCCATCGCCCCAACCGAAGGCAAAGGGCAGTTCGTCCACGCGCTCCTTCTGGCGGAAGAGTGTCCATTGCTTGATTAGCTCCTTCGGCACGGGGTTGCCGTTGTAGGGCAGCGGCGGCATCACGGTGAAGATTTTAGTTCCGTCCACGCCCTGCCAATCGAAGAGGCTGTAGGGAAATCGCGTGAACATGCTCCAGTCAATCTTCGTCGTCACGAACACATCGATCTGGCATTTCTTCAGAATCTGCGGCAACGACCACGGATAGCCAAAGGCGTCCGGCAGCCACGCCGTGCGCGAGCGGAACCCAAACTCTTTCTCTAAGAAACGGTTGCCGTACAAAAACTGGCGAATGATGGATTCACCGCCGGTGATGTTGCTGTCCTGCTCGATCCAGGGCGCGCCGCACGGTTCCCAGCGTCCCTCCTTCACGCGCTGCTTCAGCCGTTTCCACAGCTCCGGATAGTGTTCTTTCGCGTACATATAGAGTTCGGGCTGGCTGAACGAGAAGTGAAACTCTGGGTAGCGATCCATCAGCGCGAGCACATTCGCGAATGTCCGCCCCACTTTTCGCCGGGTTTCGCGCAAGGGCCAGAGCCAGGCCGTGTCAATGTGCGAGTGGCCGATCAGGATCATCTTGCCCAGGCCGTAGCTGTGCGCGAACTCCTCCAGCCCGCGCCGCAGCGTGCGGCGGGCCGCCGCAAATGAACTGTAGTACTCCGGCGTCCCCTTCCGCGTCAGGTCAATTTTGCGCACGGCCTCCCCCAGAAGTGCAAGTAGGCGGCGTCCCGGGGCGTGGTTTTCTTCATAGGTCTCATACGCGCGCAGCGCCACCTCGACGTCCCAATAGAAGTTCCAAGGCTCGGCATGGCGTATCGCGAGGTCCGCGTATTGGAACACATGCTTCACGTCAAGACGCACGCTGGGAACGGCCTCGAGTGCCAGTGAGAACTTCTCGCCGCCGCGCGCCTTGGCCGCTAGCAGCAACTCGTCGCGGTTCATGTCCACGCCCTGGGCCGGCACACCATCCACGTAGACCAGGGCCTCGCCTGGCGACGACAGGTGTGCCAAACCTTCCGTTGGCATCGGCGCCGCGGGCCGGATCAGCGCGACTACCGTCTGCCCAGCCCACGCCTTCGGAATGCGCGCGGTCATACGGAACCACGTCGTCTCGTCGTAGCCCCCCCAGGTTTTTCCCACGGCAAACGGCTTCCAGCCAGCACGCGGCATCCGCTCCGGCCCTTTCCCCTTGCCCGTCACGCAATACTCGAGCGGCCCCAACGGCTGCCGTTCGCTATAGACCGTCTCCCAAATCTCCCGGAGCCGGTTACGGATCTGGAGAAGTTCAATCTGTCGTTCCACCGGAAAATCGCCCATGCGCCGCCCCTTCCTGCTGGATTCGTGGCCGCTTTGTGCTGTTGCGGAAACTTGAATTATAGCGCCCGGTCCCGTCGCGGACACAATGATCGGAGTGGGGACACGCGAGTACGCAGCATGGACCCAAAGATTTGAAAGAACTTGGGTTGACGAATGTTCGGGCGTGTGTTGCAACGTCGCGTCCGGCACAGAGACCGGACGCTACGGATAGGACGGCCTTTGTTTCCAGCTATGCCGGGTCAGGGGTGGGGAGGGAGACTTTTGTGCGGCCTTCAAGTGTGGTAGCGTAAGGGCGCAGTTCAGGAAGTACCTTCAGGGAGAAGTCACATGCCTTCAAATCGTCTTTCACGCAGAACTTTTATTACACACACCGCCACGGCGGCGGGCGCGTTCATGATCGTGCCGCGGCGCGTGCTGGGCGGGCCGAATCAGACGCCGCCCAGCGAGCGCCTGCGTGTGGCGGGCATTGGCGCGGGCGGCCAGGCCATGCATGATCTCGGTCAGGTCTCGCGCGATGCGGACATCGTGGCGCTGTGCGACGTGGACCAGGAAAAGGCGGCGAAGGCGCATGAACGCTGGCCGGACGCGCGGCAATACACGGACTGGCGCATTATGCTCGACAAGGAGCAACAGGAAATTGACGCGGTGGTCGTCGCCTGTCCGGACCACATCCACGCGCCGGCCGCCAAGGCGGCGATGCAGTTGGGCAAGCATGTCTACGTGGAGAAGCCGATGGCACACGACGTGGCTGAAGTGCGAACACTGATGAAACTCGCCAAGGAGACGGGGGTAGTCACGCAGATGGGAAATCAGGGACACTCCTTCCCCGGCTGCTACCGGCTGAAGCAGTGGATTCAACAGGGCGCGATCGGCCCGGTGCGCGAGGTGATGTGCTGGACGAACCGCCCGGGCTGGAAGCAGGGGATCGACCGGCCGACAGACACGCCGCCCGTGCCGCCGACGCTCGACTGGGATCTGTGGCTCGGCCCGGCGCCGTACCGGCCCTACAACCCGATTTACTGCCCGCGGAGCTGGCGGGGCTGGTGGGATTTCGGCACGTGTGCCCTTGGCGACATGGGCTGCCACATACTCGATCCAGTGTTCTTTTCGTTGAAACTCGGAGCGCCCACGCGTGTGACGGCGGAAGCCGAAGGCGCCACTGCGGAGACGGGACCGCTGAAATCACGGATCACGTATGAGTTCCCGGAGCGCGGCGACGGCTACCCTGCCTGCAAGATCGTTTGGCACGACGGTGGCAACATATTCGAACGGCCCGCGGAACTCGAAGAAGGCAAACCGATGGGCGACAATGACGGTGGCTCCGTTTTCATTGGCGAGAAGGGCAAAATCATCTCGGGAACCTACAGCAACGGCGCGCGCATCATCCCCAAAGAAAAGATGGATGCGTGGGACGCTGAGCACGGCAAGGCCGAGGATTACGAATCGCGCGGGCACCATCACAATTGGGTGATGGCCTGCAAGGGCGAAGGTCAGGCGGTTTCGCATTTTGACTACGCCGGACCGCTCACCGAGCTCGTGCACCTCGGAAACATCGCCATCCGCGCCGGCCAGCCCATCGAATGGGACGCGGCCAACATGAAGATCACCAATTTCCCGGAAGCTGATCAGTATCTGCAACGCGAGTATCGCGATGGGTGGAGGTGAAAACCACCCGGGTTAGCGAGAATATGCTATCGCATAAGTGGCAAGTACTTGGAGTGTTCCTTCACGAACGTGGGTCCCCTGGCCCCCCGTTAGCATCTTACTTCTCTTCCGCAAAATAAGAAACATCGTCATATAGGATAACACTTGAGTTCTTATCTGAAACGGGATGGCTATGGTGTGAAATTCATAGTCCGTAGGCGGGGTTTCCAGCCCCGTCCCGGAAATGGCGGATCGGCGTGGTGTTGGGGAGAAGCCTGGGGGCTGTCGCACAATCCCGCGAATGCCCGCCGTCGTCGTGCGCTCGCCGGGCGTGGAACAAACGGGGGGTGTAAACATTTCTTTACACACAGCGGGGGCGTAGGTCGAGGCTGAAACACCGGCCAACTACTCTATTTTGTGGACAACCTCAAAAAATCTTCCCCAGAGCCACAATATGTATTGCGGATCGCTGGGCGCTGTGTTAGAATCGCTTAACCTCAGGAGGTGAGAAAGGTGCTACGCGGCAAAAAATCCAGAGTCATCAATGTGGGTCGGCGGCTGTTTGGGGAGCGGGCCGTGGGGGAAGACAGCGCGGTGGCGACGGCGGAACGCTCGGCACTGCTCGGGTTGGCGCGCGGGGCGGGTGGAGAGGAAGCGTCCACGGGGAGCAACCGTGGCGAGGAAGCCAAGTATACCGAGAGGGGACGCGACGAGGACACCGCGTCCACGGGGGATGCAGTGGAGGAACCGTTCATGGGCGCGGACCCGACGCAGCGTCTCTTGACCGCCCTAGGGCGTTTTCAGCGGCAAGTCGCGAAGGCGGAGAGCGGCACATCGCAGGAGGCCTGGTGCGATGAGTGCATGAACCAGCTCATCACCGGCATCGAAATCGCCTTGAGCCAGGCTTGGGACAACGTGCGGGAGGCCTTGACCGATACCGCGCGCATCTTGCAGAGCTACGAAGAAGCGCGGCGGGCCGCGGAGTGCGTCACCTTTCTCCAGGACAGTTATGAAATCCTCTGCCTGATGGTCGGCGACATCATCGTCGACAACACGCGCTCGGGTGTCATGAAAAAATGGCGCGAGCATTACAATGCGGCGTTAACGGAACTGGCGCGCGCGGGACTCCAGGTGATCGATGACGAGGAGGAGCACCCGCCAGCGCCGGCGCAGGCGCGCCAGCGCCGCGTCAATCGTTCCTTTCAGGAAGCGGCTTCCAGCCCGACGGAGCTCGCCGCGGCACTCGATGCCAGGGCGCTCGAGGCGGCCTTGTCCATCGATGCCGCCGTAGAAGATGAAGGCCAGGAATTCGCGTTGCCGGCGGACGAAGACACGACTGCGTGCCCTGCGGACGACATCCCCGCGGAAATCGAAGAAGCGCCCCGCGCCGAGCAGCCGCGGTATGAAGCGCCGATGATGGAATCTCTTGACAATTCTGAGTGGTTGGTGAGTTCAGGCCCGGTGGCGGCTGTTTTCGTGCCGGAAGAGAGTTCCGCGGCCGCGTCGCCGGAGGTTTTCGCACATGATGTTGACGATCCTGCCGATATACCGCCGGAGGAGGACTTTGCCGCGAGCGTGGGCCACGGCGTCGAAGCCGGCCTGGGGGAATTGCCGGAGGAAGACGCATTGACGGCCGCGGCGGGCATGGAAGAAACGCCCCCCGTGCCGGTCGAGCTGCCCACGGGCGAACTGCCGGAAGAAACGGGCGATGCCGGGGTGGTCCTTCCCGAGGAATTGCCCGAAACGCCCGTCCAGGCAGCACCCGTGTGCGCCGCGGGGCCCCCCGCCGCCGAGATGGCGGGACAGGGGGAGGCGCCGGAAATCCAGGCGCTGTTCCGCACGGTCCAGAGCGCCGTCAACCGGGGCGACGTGGCACAAGCCAAACTCCTGGCCTTGCAGTTGGCCGCGTCGATGGCGCGGCTCGAGGTGGATCGGGCGGAGCACGACTTGGCCAAGTTGAACAAGCGACTCGAGGACAATGACACGGCGACGGCGGCGGCGCGCGAAGCGGTGATACATAGCGAAGAGACGCTGCACGACATCGAAGGCCAGATTTCGGAATCGCAGACGGAATTCCAGGCAAAACGCCAGCATATCGGGGAATTGCGCGAGCGTCTCACGGCCATCGACGGCGTGATTGAAGATATCGACGCACAGATTCTGATGTTGCAAGAGCGCCGCCAGACGGAATTGGGACACCACGCGGCGGAGGAAATGCGGCTCGAGGAGGCCCTGTCCGAAGAAAGCCGAATTCAAACCGATCTCGAGGAATTGTCCGAAGCCGAACAACAGGCCCAGCAACGCGTTGACCAGACCCGCCAGCGCGTGGAGAAGCTCCGGCAGGCGCATGCGGATTGCCAGGCGGACATCGAGCGGGCGAAGACACATCTGGAAGACCGGTGTGGGTCGGTGGGCGAGATTGAACGGACGCTGCACAGCACGGGGCCGTCCGCGCCGGCCGAACAGTCGGAACTCAGCTTCGAATAGCGTGCCGAATGCGGCGTTCTGGAAGGGAATCGGACGGAGCAGCCCAGCGGCGGAGCAGAGAAGGTCCTGCCCCGCTCAACGGCGTCCGTGCCGCGGGATGTGTCTTGCTGTTGTGGGTGAGGTTGGGTCAGAATAGCGCTTCTTTTCATTGGGGAAAGGCGCCGTCCTCTTGGGCGGCCTTTCGTGTATCAGCCTTCAGATGGGAGATCGGTGTCAGGTTTGGCCAAGCGCGGTGAAATAGTTGGGGCCGTCGATTTTGGTTCGCGCGATGTGCGTGTGCTCATTGCCCGGCGTGGCGAGGACGGGGCCATCCAGATTATCGGTCACGGGATCGCGCCGGGCCGTGGCTGCATTTCGCAAGGCGTGATCCAGGATCTGAACGCGGCGCAGACCGCCTTGAAGCGGGCGCTGACGGCGGCGGAAAAAGAGGCGGGCGTGCGGGCGCCGAGCCTGTTTTGCGGGGTGCATGGCAAGAACGTGGAAACGTTCGTGCGCGAAGGCAACGTGAAGCTCGAAAAGGAGGTGGTGGAACTGGCGCACCTCCAGGAAGCGCTGGATACGGCGGCACGCGACGTGCTCTCGCCCGGCAAGCGCATTGTATCTTCGATTACGGCCCAGGAGTGGTACGTGGACGAATTGCGCGTCAGCGATCCCGTGGGCATCCGCGGCAGTGTACTCAAGACGCGCGTCCACTTCGCGTTGCTGCCCTCGGTCATCGAGGACAATCTGGACACCTGCATCGAATCGTTGGGGAAGGAGGTTGAAGACGTGGTCTTCCTGCCTTTGGCGGCGGCGCTGGGCTGTCTGACCCCTGAAGACATGGATCTCGGCGTGGCCGTACTGGATATGGGCCGCACCACCACCGGTGTGGCAGTATATCGGGACCGGCGCATTCTCGCCACGCAATGTTTTGATTGGGGCGGGTTTCACATGACCCGCGACGTGGCGGCGGGCTTGCAGGTGTCGTTTGAGGAAGCGGTGGAGCTGATCCTGGAATACGGCATTTCGGAGCGGCTGATCCGCAAGGAAAGCGACGCGGAGGAAACGGGTCCCACGGGCGCCGAAGAAGAAAACCGCAGCGCGTCCCTGAAACTGAAGAGCAATGTGCGCGGGGCGCCGTCAATCGTCCAGCGCAGTGAACTGGACATGATTGTCTTCGAGCGCTCGAAGGAACTCTTGACCAAGATCCGGCAGTTCCTCCACGCGCGCGGTCTGGCCAAGAGCCTGGTGCGCGGCGTCGTCCTCACGGGGGGGTGCGCGGCAATCCGCAACCAGGCGGCGCTGGCCGAAGCGGTGTTTCAGGTGCCCGCGCGCGTGGGCATGCCCGACGGCATTGACGTGCTGCCGCAACCGGTGAATGCGCCGGAGTTTGTGCCGGTGCTCGGCGTGGTGCGGCACGGCTTCGAATACCGAAACGCGATGCGCCGGGGACGTATCGAAGGTAGACGTGGCCTGGCCGGCAAATTGATTGCCGCCCTGGGAGCTTTTATCAGCAAGTACTTTCTGTAGGCGCGGCCGCGCCGCGTCCTGACGACCTATGGGTCCTATACGTCCTATAGGTCAGATCGCTCAACTGCCGCTCTGGAGGCAGAGACCAAACACTGGAGCTCACAGCAACATGGCGAAAGTTCTGAAATACACCGTGGTGCCGCGGCTGCCCGGCCGCCTGGAGAAACTGTTGCCCATCGCCAACAATCTCTGGTGGACGTGGGACCACGAAGCAATTGACCTCTTCCATCGCATCGATCCTGACCTGTGGACCACCTCGCTGCAGAATCCCCGGCGGATGCTGGGCGAGATGGGCCAGGTCCGCCTGGACGAACTGGCGAAAGACGATTCATTCCTCGCCCACCTGGACCGGGTGAGCACGCGCCTCGAGAGCTACATGGGGACCAACCAGTGGCGGCAACGCAACCCGGAGGCGCCGGCGGATTTCGGCGTGGCCTATTTCAGTGCCGAGTACGGGCTGCACGAGTCGGTCCGCATTTACTCCGGCGGTCTGGGCGTGCTGGCGGGCGACCACCTGAAGGCCGCCAGCGATCTCGGCATTCCGCTGGTGGGTATTGGCCTGTTGTATCGCGGCGGTTACTTCCAGCAATACCTGAATGCCGACGGCTGGCAGCAGGAAACCTACCCGCAAAACGATTTCTACAACATTGCGATCGAGTGGGCGCGCGACGCCGCGGGCAATCCCATCGTCATTGAGGTCGAGTACCCGCACCGGAGAGTGAAGGCGCGCGTGTGGAAATGCCAGGTGGGCCGGGTCCCTCTGTACCTGCTCGATTGCGACCACGAGGACAACACCCTCGAAGACCGCGCCATTACGGCGCAGTTGTATGGGGGTGACCGCGAGACGCGCATCCGCCAGGAAATCCTGCTGGGAATGGGAGGGATCATTGCGCTGCAGGCGCTTGATATTCATCCCACCACATTTCATATGAACGAGGGGCACTCGGCGTTCATGGTGCTGCAGCGCATCCGCGATTTGGTGCAGCGCGATGGCCTTACCTTCGATCAGTCAATAGAGACGGTGAAGGCGGGGAGCTTCTTCACGACGCACACGCCGGTCCCCGCCGGGAATGACATGTTCGACGGGGGTGTGATTGGCCATTATTTCAAGAAGTATTGCGACGACGTGAAGATCAGCGTAGATCATTTGCTGGCCCTGGGACGCCAGGACCCCTCGGACCAGCGGGAGCCGTTTTGTATGACGGTGCTGGCGCTGAAGCTGTCGGCCGGGGCGAACGGCGTCAGCAAGTTGCACGGCGAAGTGGCGCGAAACATGTGGTCGCACACCTGGCGCGACATTCCCGAAAATGAAATCCCGATCTTCTCCGTGACCAACGGGATCCACATCCGTTCGTTCATCTCGCGTGATCTGTCCGATCTCTACGACCGTTATCTTGGGCCGGGCTGGATCAACCGGCCGGACGACCAATCCATCTGGGAGCGTGCCGACGATATCCCGGACACGGAAATCTGGCGCACCCACGAACGGCGCCGGGAACGCCTCGTCGATTTCGCGAGACGGCGCTTGTATCAGCAATACAACAATCGCGGCATGGGCTCGGCGGAGTTGCGCAGTTGCCTCGAGGTCCTCGATCCCGGCACGCTGACCATCGGCTTCGCGCGCCGCTTCGCCACTTACAAGCGCGCCACGCTGATCCTCCAGAACATCGAGCGGTTCCGCAAAATCCTGCTTGACCCGGACCGCCCAGTCCAGTTCATCGTGGCCGGCAAGGCCCACCCCCAGGATACCGCCGGAAAGCAGTACATTCGCGACCTCTATCACTTTGCTCGCGACCCGAAGATGCGGAACAACTTCATTTTCGTCGAGGACTACGATATCAACGTTGCGCGCTACATGGTGCAGGGCGTGGACTGCTGGTTGAACACGCCGCGCCGGCCCATGGAGGCGAGTGGGACCAGCGGGATGAAAGCCGCCGCGAATGGTGCTCTCAATATCAGTATTCCCGATGGTTGGTGGTGCGAGGCGGAGGGGCTGGGAGTGAACGGCTGGAGCATCGGCAAGGGCGAACGCTACGACACCACCGAAGAACAGGACAAGGTCGAGAGCGAAGCGCTCTATGAAATCCTCGAACGCGAAGTAGTGCCCATCTTTTACGACCGTGGCCGGGACGACTTGCCGCGCCACTGGATCGAACGCATGAAAACTTCGATCCGCACGATTTGCCCCATCTTCAACACCTACCGCATGGTGCAGGAATACGCGGAACGGTTTTACATCCCGTGCAGCAAGCGCCGGAACGACCTCATGCAGACGAAACGGGCACGCGCACTGACACTGGCCGGCTGGAAGTCCCGCGTGCGCCAGGCGTGGCCACAGGTCCATTTCAAGAAGGTGCAGTCCGGCGGGACCGAAGGCTTGCCCGTGGGGTCGAAGCTGCCGGTGACTGCGGAGGTGTTTCTCGGGCCACTCACCAACAGCGATGTGACGGTTGAGGTCTATTATGGCGACTTGGATCCGCAGGGACAAATCCCGTTCGGCAGGGCCATGGAACTGGACTTCCAGGACAAGTCCACAGATAGCGTGTTCACCTTCGAAGGCGCCATTCCCTGCGACAGAACGGGGGAGTTGGGCTTCACGTTTCGCGTCATTCCCAACCATCCCGATCTGGCGGAAAAGCATGAACTCGCGCTCATCGCGTGGGCGTAACGCACGCCTGTAGCCCCCTCAAGCGACTGAGCTTGAGAGGGGCGCTGCGTGCTGAAGGGTGTGGATCGGACGGATCCAGTTGGGCCGTCTAGGACGCCGTTAGTCGCGCTCGGAGAATTGCAGTTTCTCGACCACGTTGACGTTGTACTCGCTCAACCGAATGGGTTCGAGACCGCTCACCGTTGGCTGGCTCGCCTCCACTACGATGGTGTAGTCGCCCGCA
>JACPGD010000142.1 GCA_016182645.1 Candidatus Hydrogenedentota bacterium
AACGTCCCCAGCTTCGGCACCGCCCGCCCCCATGACCTCAACGGCAATCCCGCCCAGGACATCGTGCTCTTCCACCCCTCGGGAGACAACAGCAAGCGGATTGAAGTGATTGTGTTCTGAAAGTAGTGCCGCGCTCGGCGAGCGCGGCACTACTGGTATCGGTCATACTGAGCGGAGCGAAGAGTCACATTGCTGGAGAGGGCGCAGTTCCTCCCGAATTATGTGCCGCAGCACTTGCTCAATCGGCTCTTCTTTGTGCCGTCATGTGCTCTCGTAGCGCCTCATTGATGGCTGTTCTGATCGCTGTTTCCAGCGAACTTTCCTCGCGGTGAAAATCGATGAGGAAAAGCCCATTAGCTGTTCCCGGAGTTCCGTCGTCGCAGCCGGCCTCAAACAGTTCATCGGCCAACTCCTCCGTCAATTCCAACTGACCCTTTAAGATGAGCCGGAATTCATATTTTCTCATTCGGTGCCGCCTCTCAACGTGTTCTTTTCTCTCCAGTGAGGGCATTGATCAACGTGTTGTGGCATGGTCGCCTGTCCGCGCCACGGCATTGACCGAATGTCTCTTCTTCTCCCCCCTTCGCTTGTAGACTCTCTACAATGGGCGTCATCTGTGCTCGCCCCCTTTCACGATAGGATGGATGCGCCATTCGGCGTTGGGGCCGAAGCGTACCATCTGGCCGCTATGGCCGGCGAAGGTATCGCCGTACAAGCCGCGGACGATGCCGGTCATGATGACCAGGACGGCGGCGGCGCTGAGGAGGCCCAATAGGATGGTCGAGACAAGTCTCCCCGCGTAGCGGGTCTCGCCCGTGCCGCTGATCTCGATCCCCTCAGGCGCTGGACGCGCCAGAATGAGCACGGTCACGATGACGGCATTGATGAGAATGACCCACTCAGTGATCAATCGCTGTTCCGCAAAACCCGTCAAGG
Organism: Candidatus Hydrogenedentota bacterium; assembly: GCA_016182645.1. GTDB lineage: Bacteria > Hydrogenedentota > Hydrogenedentia > Hydrogenedentales > JACPGD01 > JACPGD01. The sequence continues at coordinate 937 of JACPGD010000142.1, forward strand.
CGCGCTCGAAGTTGGCGACGACCATGGCCCATAGGAACACGAGGTAGAGCAATTGCCCCCGGCCCAACCAGGATTCCGGCAGCAGGGCCACGGGCCGGCGCAGGTGCCGCACCATCAGGTAGATCCCCGCTATGGTGAGCGCAATCCAGACACTGTTGAACCAGGCGGCGGCCGGGAATTTGAAGAGTTCTCCGGACTCCGTGGGGATGACTGGCAGCAGCGGGACGCGCATTTCGACGGGCACGGTCTTGCCTTCATTCACCCAGACCGCGACGTTTTTGTAGATGTTCACATACAACAAGAGGAAGAGCACAAAGCTCACCGCCAGCACCTGCGTCCAGCGGCGCTGCGTTTGCGCGCCCTGCGCTTTCCCCACGCGCTTCGCGAGCAGGCCCAGCGCCACAGCTATCGCCAGCCCGTTGAAGAATCCGTAGCTCTGTTCGAGGAAGCTATGCCAATTTGCGGACGGTTTGGGTTGCCCACGTATACCATAACCAACTTGAGACAAGCGGCCCCGGCAAAGGCGAGCCCGCCGAGAATCCCACTGACCCACGCCGCCCACGCCACAGGTAGCAGCTTGTTGCGGATCAGCCAAATATTCGTTCCAAGAAAGACCCCCAGGATGCCTGCCCAGTCGTCGCTGCGCGGCGGTGTCAATCGAAGTCCCAGGATCGTCGGGAAGAGGATGAAGCTGAGCAGCCAGCCGGCGCTCATGTACACGAAGAGCGAGGCCCCATCGCGGAAGCGTCCCCGCCATATGAAATAGATCGCGGCCCCAATAATGGCCCCGAACAAGAGGCCGTAGTGGTGGAATTCCTCGAAGAACTGGGGCCAATTCAACATAAAATTGGCGGAAACCTCCTCGAGAGACTTGTCCGTCAGACCCGCGACTTCGCGGTACACCTCGGAATCGCCCTGCCGGTGGATGAGCACCCCCACCAGCCGGTCCTGGAGTTCGGGCTTGGTTGCAATCCATTGCTGCGCAATCTGCCCCAACAGCGCGCCGCCGCCCGCGAATACCAACATCAGCGGATACAGGACGGATACGGCGAAAGCCAGGGCAATGAGAATGGCGGCGAGCATCGCGAGGTCCGCGCGCATATAGGAGAACGGCATGAGGAACGTCTCGCCGCGGAATTGGAAGTGAATGCCGAGCACGTGCATGTCCGCGGCGACGGGGATGAAAAAGTACAGGTAAATGGCGAAGCCGGCAAGGACCAGTCCCAGGATGAGCGATACTTGCGGATGGACCCGCTTGTGAAACCGGCGATCATACAAATCATAGAGGCATACCGCTATCAGCGCCGTCACGGCCTCGGTCCAGTCCGCGTCGAACCAGTACAGCGGGCTTTCGTGGCGGTTCAGCGTGGCCGTATAGTCTGTCGACCAGCGCTCGGCGATGGGCCAGACCACCCACGCCTTGAAGAGCCAGAGCGCGAAGATCCAGCAGAGTGGTTTAAAGATCGCCGTCAATTGCTCACGGTCTGCCACGGCCGGGAATGCAGTGCCCGCGCCGCCCATGCCCGCCCAGAGAAACCCAATGAGGAAAAGCCCCGCAAAACCGTACAGTTGCGATTCCGCCACGCCGGAGTGAGAATAGGCAATCACCTGCATGTACGAAATGCTGCCGCCAAAGCCCCAGCCGAGCGCGCCAAACGCCGCGAAATAGGCGGCGCGCTCGCGCCAGTCCTGCCGGCCCGACATCAGGCACACGGCAATCGCGGTGAGACAGCCGGGGATCATCGCGCCGTATTCGTGGCCGAAATTGCCCCGAATGCCCCAGCCAATCGACAGCGAGAGCGCCGCGAGCAAGAAATAGTCCCAACGAAATACGCGAAGTTGCCTTGCTTCTGTCATTTAATCCCGTCCTGCATGATGGTCCCCGGAAAAACCGCCGGAATCCGGCGATGTAACTTGCTTATAGCCCACGCGCGCAGCATATTCAAGCCTCACATGATGAAAGGACTCAGCAGTGGATGGCATAATCCAGTAGTGGCAGACCCTGACATTGGACACGCGTAACATTGCCAACAGGACTTAGAAAAGGCCCATATCGCTTCTTTTTCTTCGCTGGAGACCGTGGTGAACCGCGCCATGTCCACGTGGAGCGAGATGACAAGGTGGCCAAGTTCTAGCTCGACCCAGTTCATCTTCAGAGCAGCGGCGGGTTTTCGCGGTTTGAAACTTCGAGGCTGCAAGAAATAATCATGGAGAATCGTGCAAAACTGCAGGAGGCCTGGGATGCGTACTTCCACCGTTCACGCTGAAGTGCCAACCGCGGAGTCAGTGAAAATAACAGAAGACACTCTCACCGTCGATTTGAGCGACGGCCGGACGATTTCCGTTCCGATGACATGGTATCCGAGGCTCTCCCATGGGACCGTGAAAGAGCGCAAGAATTGGCGCTTGATCGGGCGGGGGCATGGCATTCACTGGGAGGACTTGGACGAAGACATCAGCGTCGAAAATTTGCTTCTTGGCCAGCCATCAGGGGAAAGCCCGGCTTCGCTCAAGAAGTGGCTTTCAACGCGGGAAGCGAGACCAAGACGGCGTTAACCTGATCGTCCGCTTGCAACGATAGTCCTGAGCTCTCCCGCTCACTCCACCGCCGCGAAGCTGTCTTCCGATGCCATATCGCGCGTGTAGCGTCCGGAAGCGTAGAGTTGGACGAGGCGAAGCACCTCGTCCAATTCGATGCTCCAATCCTGCGGCGCGAAGTCAGAGTGGTGAAACAGACAATTGCGGAGGCCATTGCCCGGCGCGTATCCGTCCTCGGACAGAACGTCGCAATGCAGGCTGCCGATGTTGTAAAGCTGGACACCGCGGATTATCTCAGACAATGAAATCCGGAAGTTGCCATTGGTGTCGGCACTGTGCGGTTGATTGGCCCCGGTGGGATCCGTTCCCCCCGTGATTTCGTCGCCATCATCGGCCCCATCAAAGTCCGAGTCCGCGCGCCGCGGGTGCGTACCCTGGTTGAATTCCTGAATATTGGTCAGGTTGTCCAGATCAATGTCAGCGTCCGCGCCATCGTCTCCCGTATTGCTCTCCGGATCCAAATCAAACAGCATCTCCCACACATCCGGCATCCCATCGCTGTCGGCGTCTGGTTCCCCTTCTCCTTCGCCCTCTCCTTCACCTTCGCCCTCTCCTTCACCTTCGCCCTCTCCTTCACCTTCTCCCCCGCTGCCGCAGGTGGACAACGCCGAGAAGTTGGTGGGCAAGAAATCTTCCGATAAACCAATGCCCGCGGACAGGCCCACCAACCCATCATTCGCGCTGATGGCGCGGTAGGTGATTCGAATGGTTCCGTCGAAGAAAAGTTCAATCTGGAAAGTATTCGCGCCTACATCGAGTCCGGATACCAATTCGGGCACACGGTCATAGGTCACGGCAAATCTGTCGCCGAGTTGTTTCCACGAAATGGTGCCTCCGGGGGGATCAAGATCGTCAAAAAGCGCCGATAAGCGAGGAGTATTGAAGTGCGCGGCCAGCGATTCCGTGAACGCGGACTGCGCTTCCGTAAACGTGAGATAACCGTTCCCGCTCACAAAGACGTGATCATAGGCCTCGCCGTAGAGGGCCACATTCGCGCCGCCGGTGAAATCAATGCGTGCGTTGCCGTCGTCCGACAATTCGAGGACCGTGCCACCCGCGGGGTCAACGGGTAATGCGGAGGCGGGCTGGATACAGGCGACGTAGCCGCTGGGACCTAGATCTGGCGTAAAGATTATCTGGCGGTTATCAAGGTCGAAGGGTGAAATGTCGAAAAGCTCCGTGAAGTACTCGAACGCCTCCGTGGTCGTAAAGCTGAAACAGACCCCGCCATTGTCCAGAAGGGCCGAATTCCCGGCGAGGTCTATCGCCTCAATGGCAAAGAAGTATGTGGTGGTGGGCTGGAGTCCCGTCAGGATGACCTGGTGCTCGGCTGTGGTCATGCCGGACAGGGTGCGGTCGAGGGCGTCGCAGGCTTCGCCGAGAAGAATCTGCGGCGTGGTGGTTTCGCTGGTCGAAAACGTGACCGCCGCGCGCGTCGCGCCGATGAAACCAAAGTCCACGTTGCTGATGACCGGCGGGATACAGTCAATAATGGCCGTGTCCTCCGCGACCGCGGGGGCACCTGTCCCGTCGTCGGCATCGTTATACCTTCCCGTGATGCTAATGCCCTGGAGGACCTGCAGGACGCCGTCATCCGGGGTCCCAGCGCCGTCCTCGGCGCCAATGGTCCCGCTAAAATTCCCTTCGCCATCGCCCTGCAACTGGAGCATCTCGTCATCACCACCCGTCGTGGTGATCTGGACGTTGATGGACGCCGTGGCCGCAAGATCATCATCGACCACGAGCACGCCCACTTCGTCAAAGCAAGTGTAGGCGTCCGCATCAAAAGTAAGCTGGCCCCGGCTGCTGATGAGTTCAGGAACAAACTGGTCGAAAGTGGTTGACTTGCTCACGTCCTCCCCACCTTCCGTATTGGCAAGCACATTGGACCGGAAGCAACTCCCGTCAATGACGTAGTCAGTCGCTCCGCGCACAAGGATGCCCTCGGCGACGCCCGTGGCCGCGTTAATCACGGGCGAGCCGGAATTGCCCCCATAGGTGTCCAGGTTGGCGATGAAGTACCCCTCGACGTCATTTTCACGGACGCGTGTGAGGTCGCCAAAAGCCAGCTTGAGCGGCAGTCCCGCCGGATGCCCAATGACCCCAATATTGGTCCCCACCGGCACGACGCCTTCCCGCCGGATATCGAAAGGAACCGCGCCCTGCGCCGTGATGGGGCGATCGACGCGGACAACGGAGTAGTCGAAGTCCCCGGCCAGTTGCCGGCCCAGCAACTCGACGCCGGTGTAGACCTGCTCCGCCTCGAAGACCGTCACCGGCGTATTGGCGTCGGTCATCACAAAGCCGAACAGAAAACGGACTGAACCGATGTCGCCGCTGTTGAAGCAGTGTCCAGCCGTCGCGATGATGTCTGTGCCCACCATGAACCCCGTGCAGAATGCCGCCGTGGGCTGGGTGCGAAACGGCTCGCCCGTGCACGCTGACAGTCCCGAAACAAGGTAGGCCGAGGTCTGCAAGGTAAACGTGTCATTCGGATTATCGGTCAGTTGACTGGCACTGACCAAAGCGCACGTGGACGCCGCCCACTCCCGCATCGCGGCGTCGGTGACTTGGTACAAGTCGACGCGGTCATCCGTCCCGTAGATGACCTTCGGCTGCGGATCAGCCGGTTCCCACACCCAGGGTTCATCGCTTATCGGTGTTCGGTCCGGCTTCTCCTGCGCATAGGCGCTGGAGACCAGCATTAACACGAAAGGGGCCAGACACGCGCGAAGGACGGGGGCAAAACGCAAATTTGGCATCGGTGGGATCTCAGTTCCAAGAGTACAAGCCCCTTAGTTTTACCATACTTCGGGGTCTGTAGGAAATGAATTCGGGGACGCCTCTTAACATGGGGGGCTTCCCCCACCCACAAGCTATTCGCTTGCGCGCGCCACCCGAGGCAGGTACTGTTGGAGCCAAACGAGCATCTGGCCCGCGCGGGCGGCGGCCGTATGGTATTGGAGGAGGTGGGCGTGTCCCGCCTGGGCGATGGCAAGAGCATCCTGCCGGTGTTGCAAGTAATAGTCCAGCTTGCTCTCCAATTCCGCGATATCGTCAAAGAACACGGCGCTCTCGTCCTCCACGAAATTGTGCGGCACACGGATGGGCAGTCGTTCCGACAACAGCATGCAGCCATTGGCGGGAACTTCCCAATAACGTACCGTGTCAAAACCAAACCCAAAACAATTCAGGCCGATCACGCTCTCGCGAAGTCGTTCAATGTACTCCTCGGGCGGCATCGTCGCGTCGAGGGGCCTGCCGAGCCGTTGTTCGAGCGCCTCCAGATACAGACGCCGCAGCCCAGAGATACGATGACCCGCCCAGAAGAAGTCATTCGATTTGTCCTGACTGACAGCCTTTACCGCGCGCTCCGCCGGGTAGGCGAACGGAAGCGGGTAGACGTCCTTCCCATACTCGATGCCCTGCAACATCTCGCGTTTGAAGTAGGCCGTAATGCCCGTACGCCCGGTGTATTCGATGACCCGCGGGCGTGTGTCGACGAATTCGTCCACGGCATCGACCACGAAGAACGGCACTTCCGCGCAGGCGGCGATTTTTCGGGCCAACGCTTGGTCCGTGGCGCCTTCCACGTCGCCGTACAGGACACAATCAAACTGGTCGTGCGCGAGCATGCTCAGGAGTTCTTGCACGGAGCGGCCATGCGCACGATGGTTGGACGTACAAGGATAGTTGACCATGTCCGTCGGGGCTTCGCCGTGCAGCCACGGCTTGCTCGGCAGATCGAACACATTCTCGTCCCCGAGCACCTGACAAAGACCGTCAAAGAGCACGTCAAGCCCGTAATGCGGCCGTGGGTGCATCACGAACAGCACGCGCAGCGGCCGAGCACTCCCCTCGCGATTTCCGGTGCAGGTAGTCCGGGGTTGCCACCCCCCGGACGGATCCAGTGCACGAACTCCAGAGCAGGCGAACTGGCTCCCCCCCGCTACTGTTGCGAGTTGCCGCTTAATCGACTCCGTCGGCGCGATGCGCTGGATGGAGGTCAGGACGCGCCGGGCCATGTCGGGGCGGTGGATGGTCCGCCAGAATTCAGCGAGACACTGATAGGCGGGCTGGAACCTGGGCGCCACGGCTACGATGCGAGAGAACAATTCCTGGGCCTGACTCGCAAAGGGGACCTGCCATTCCTCCTCACTTTTCTTCGACCACTCGAGCAAGGAGAGCAGCCGTTCCGCATAAACGTTCACGAAAGTATCGGGGCTGGTCAGGTGCCTGTCCGGGATGCGCGTCAGGACGTCATAGGCCCAGTCCGGATGGCCACCGGCGCCTAACTGCGATGCGTGTTGCAACGCATCGTAGTCGTGGTGGATGAAGACCAGCAAGAGCTTGTCCACAACCTCGTTGACACCAGCATCAGACGCGCCTTCGCGATCATAGAGCTGGAGCCCGGCGGACGCGGCGGCCTGCGACAATGACCGCTCCAGCCGTTCCAGTGCCGCAGCATCTGCCGGCACGCCCAGCAACAAGAGCAGCAGGCGCCCGTTCCGCGCCACTCCCGGCGCAAATAAGGGCAGGAGCGGTCCCCACGCCTGGCGCGCGCCGCCGAGGGCGATAACGACATCGAAGTCCTGCCCGCCCGCCAGAACGCCAGGCAGTTGTTCGAGCGTCGCATGAGTGACTGAGAGCGCGGGGTTCGCGCGCAACCGGGCGAGCAACGTGGGGTGTTCCGGTCCCGCGACCAACAACGAGCGCGCGAACAGCGGAACAGACTGGAGCAGGTTCAGTTTGCGTCTGGGTGCGGCTTCCAAGACGTGGAGCGATGGTTCACTCACTGCGGGGACGCCTCCGGAGCACGGACTTCCAAGTCCGCGCCCCCCCTTGCAGCCCGTTGCAAAAGTTCTGTAGCGCCCGGTCTCTGTGCCGGACGTGAACTTGGGTACAAATCCGCAAGGTCAAGTGACGCCCGGCACAGAGGCACGGGCGCTACCTTCCAGTCTTCTTCGGACTTTTGCAAGGGGTTGCTAGACCAGCCCGAGTTCATTCTTCAGCGCGACTTTGTTCACTTTGCCGTTGGGCAAGAGGGGCAAAGCAGGACGCAATTCCAACCTCTTCGGTACTTTGAAATTCGCAAGATGGGACTTGCAGTGCTCGATAATAGCTTCGGCCCCCACCGACTTGCCCGGTTTCACCATAACGAATGCATGGCCCACTTCGGAATAGAGGGGGTCAGGAACACCTATCACCGCCGCGAACAGTACCGCGGGATGCGCCTCGATGACCTCTTCGATTTCGCGGGGAAATACGTTCTCTCCGCCGCTCTTGTACATTTCTGATTTGCGCCCGGAAATGAACAAGTACCCCTGCTCATTCAAGTATCCAAGATCGCTGGAATAGTACCAGCCTTCCGCGTCCAGCACCGCCGCCGTTGCCTCGGGATTGTTCAGATATCCCTTCATGATGCTGGGGCCGCGCACCGCTATCTCGCCGATTTCGCCCGCCGGCAGTTCGCTCCGGACGTCATCCACAATTTTCATCTCAAACGGAGGCGCGACCTTTCCGGCGGATTTTGCCAGCAGTTCCAAATCGTCTTCGGGCGTGGTGTAGGTCACAAAGCCGCACAGTTCCGTCGAGCCATAGCCGGTCATGAGACGCGCCCCAATCTTTTCGGCGAGTGGCGCCAGCACGTCCAGCAGCAATTGCGGTGGTGTCGAGCCGCCATACACAAAGGCGCGGACATTCTGCCAATTCATCCGCCGGTACTGCTCGGTTTGAAACTGCATCAGGTACATCGCCGGTACCTGACCGATCACCGTGATGCCTTCGTGCTCGACGACCTCCAGCGAGCGCGCCGGATCGAAACGGTCCATCATGACGAGGGTCGCCCCGGCGAACACAGCGCCGTACCCCAGTTCGACGTCGGCCGCCACGTGGTTGATTGGAAAATGCAACAGCGCGCGCGTGTCCTCGTTCCAATCGAAATGCTTCACTTCGACCGCGATATTCCGCACAATGGCCTCGTGCGTCTGGAGCACGCCTTTGGGCTTCCCGGTGCTGCCCGAAGTGTACATCAGCAAGACTTCGTCGCCAGGCTGCACTTCGCTGGTGCGCTGCGCGAGCGCCTCGTCCAACTCGGGCCGCGCTTCGCGCACAAAGCTATGGTAATCGACGCCTTCAGGCGTCGTCTTGTCGATGACCAGCACTTCGCGCAGGAACGGAAACTCCTGGAAGAACGTCAGCCCGGTCTCGACCAGGTTGATGCCCATGTATTCGGCCAAGGTAATCAGCACGACCGGACGGCTGTGACCGATGAGGTAGCGCAGTTCATCAAGGGTGAACTTGGGCGAGAGCCCCAGCCAAATGGCGCCGATCTTGGATGCGGCCATGAAGGACGTCATAAATTCAGGGCGGGCCATCGAGATCATGGCAATCCGCTCGCCGCGCTGCACATCGAGGGCGAGGAACGCTTTCGCCGTGAGATCCACTTGCTCGCGGAATTCCCGCCAGGTCAGCCGCTGGTCCTCGAATACGAGCGCCTCGGCATCCGGCTTCTTGTCCGCCCACTGCTCGACGGGGCGCCAAAGTAGCGCCGGTTCCAAGGGTCCCATCTCAGTCCTTTCCTGGTTTCAGGTTGCCCGGGGGTGAAATCCGCACCGTCCCTTGGCGAATCGCTTTCTGGCCTTCTTCATTCAGCACCTGGAAGTGGAGCAGGGTCTCCCCCCGGACCACTTCGCGCCCAAGCATTTGGAGCGTAATGGTCGAATCCAGCATCACCATCGCGCCGAAGTTGCACCGCACCTCCAGTAAGTGGCGGGGATCACGGCCCGCCTCGCGGTTCACCAGGTCGCGCAGCGCTTGCGACAGGGTCGCCGTCCCATGATAGATAATGTCGGGCAGACCGACGCTTCGCGCGAAGGCCACCGAGGTATGGATCGGAAAATGGATGTCGGCGCAGCCATCATAGAGATGCGCGGCCGCCGGACCAATGTGTACCTTCTTCTCCCACACCGGCCCCTCCGCGCGATATCGGTGGAGCACCGGCACATTGTCCTGCCCGCGCCCTTCGCCCTCGCAGGTCACCCCGCGCAACAGCCCACCAATACGCTCGGCGAACACAAGTTCCCCCTGGCCATCAATGGCGCGGTATTCGATGAGCAATAAGCAGCCGGCCCGGTGCGGCAGAATCGCCTTGCATTCGCCTTCCAGCCAGAGCGTGTCGCCCGAGCGGAGCATCCGGCGCCATTCAAGCTGTTCCAGGTAATGCACCTGCTGGCGCAACACATCGACCGGAAAATCCGTGCCACGCCAAAACTCATGGAACCGGCTCGATATTTTCCACGTCAAAGCCACCGCCATCATGGGGGGCGCAATAATACCGTCCGGGCGGGTATCATCGAAGTAACAGTTGTTGTGATCGGCCACGGCGGCGGCATAGTTCATGGCTTGCCGCGCGTCAATGTGAACCTCCAACGGCGCGCAACGTTTGCCGACATAATCAGGGCTTAGACGCATAATTCCCTTCCAAAACAGGCGTACCGCCACGCCAATGACCCGCAAACGGTAGCATGTTGGGGCCGGTGGGGCCAAATTGTGCCCTCTTGTGCTAATCTGAGTTCGTCTCAGTCGCCAGCAATCGCGTCACCCATGGTACGGCGCGAATCTTCCTCTTTTCGGGTGCCGGTTGCACACATGGAGTTTGGCCCGCATGCGAATCGACCTTAAGACCCGCGTTTTGGCGGCCGTGGTCCTGGTGGCCATGGTGCCGCTGCTCGTCGCGAGTTCCCAGGGCTACCATTGTGCCCGGCAGGCCATCTTTGATCTGGCGCGCAACCACCTGAATTCGGTGGTGCGGAGCAAGGCGGAGGACATCACCCACTGGTTGCAGGAGCGCCGGTCCCTGCTCCAGTCCTTGGGGCAAGACCCCTGCCTGGCGGCCATGGCGGCCGGGGCGGCGCTGGATTCCGAGGACGGCCGCCGGACCAAAGCCGCACTCAGCGCCTTTCAGGAGCAGAATGGCGATTTCGATCAACTGGTCCTCTTTGACGCTCAGGGCAATGTGCTGGCCGAGGAATCGCGCACGGGCGGCCCGCCAGTGCCCGGCCAGGCGGTGGCGTCCGCCGCATTGGCCGACCATGCCTTCTTCGAGAAAGCAGCCGGGGGCGGCGTCCACACTTTTGTGGGGGCGCCCATCGAGAATAGCGCAGGCGACACTATTGGCTCCCTGCTGGGAACTCTGGAATTGAACCGCGCGCTTCCGGAATTGTTGATGCGCGACCTCGCGGCGGACACCGCGCGCGTTTATCTGCTGACCGCCGATGGGGAGTTGCTATTGTCCGCCCCAGCCCCGGCGCCCGGGGAAGCTGTCCCGCCCCTGAAAGTACACGAACTGCTCCAACTTGCCAGCGCCCCTGAGCCACACCCAATGGGCGGCATGACACATACGGACACCTTGCCTCTGGCCGCCGCTGCACTGCTGCCGATTGGTTCCCTCGTCGTCGCGGCCGAGATGGAGCCTGGCGCCGCTTTGGCCTGGCTGGATATCCTGCTCCGGCGGGCCATTGTTACCGGCATGGTTACCCTCGTCATCGTCGCCTTGGTTGCCATGTGGATGGCACGCCTGCTGGGTAGTCCACTGAAGAAACTGGCCACCGTGGCCAACCTTGTTCGCGCCGGCCAGCGCGATGCCCGCTTCGCTCCTTCGACCGTCACGGAGGTGGAAGAGGTGGGTGAGGCCTTTAATGACATGCTCGAGGACCTCCGTGTGAAAGAACAGCAACTGGTGCAGACGGAGAAGCTGGCCGCGGTGGGCGAATTGACGTCGCGCGTCGTGCACGAAATGCGCAATCCGCTGTCGTCGATCAAGATGAACGTGCAGGCCCTGCGCCGAGGCACGGCGGAGGACGCTTTCAGTCGGGAGGTGTCGGACATCGCGGTCGAGCAAGTCACCCGCTTGGAAACCATGCTGAACGAACTCCTGCAATATGGGCGGCCCATTGCCCTGCGGGTGGAGTTGACGACCTTCGCGGCATTGGCCCGGCAGGCATTGAACTCGGTGGAGCGCTTCACCAAAGAGAAAGCGGTCCGCGTCGAACTTGTCGACAATACGGAGGATCTTCCGTTCGAGATGGATCTGGAACAAGGGCGACGCGCCCTGACGAACGTGGTCGAGAACGCAATTCACGCCACGCCCCCCAACTCAACGGTGCGCGTGGAAGCGGATTGCAGGAATGAGCATCTCGAGATCCGGGTGCTGGACGAGGGCCCAGGCTTGACCGAGGAAATGCGCAAGCACTTGTTCAAGCCCTTCTTCACCACGCGCGCGGGCGGCGTCGGACTTGGGCTGGCCAACGTCAAGAAAATTGTGGAGTTGCACGGCGGCACACTTTCCGCGGAAAATCGCGTGTGCGGCGGCGCAGTGTTTACACTGCGGTTTCCCCTCCACGGGTGCGCAGACATCCAAGTCCGCGTCTCCGATACTTAGCGGGCACCCCGTAGCGTCCGGCCTCCGTGCCGGACGTACCCATGCAACGAGGATTGAAACGTATGCGTCCCCAGGGTTTGCGGCGGCTCTAGGCGGCTGCCGCAACATCGCGTCCGGCACGGAGGCCGGACGCTACGGAGATGCGAAAGGCGACAGAGAGGAGATTAACCCATCTTGGAAATCCTTGTGGTGGACGATGATCAGGCGCTGTGCCGATCACTGCAATTGCACCTCGAACACGAGGGGCATCAGGTCACCACTGTACACACCGGGACGGAGGGATTGGGACGCATTACCTCCGGCGATTTCGACGTCATCTTTCTCGACCTGAACCTGCCGGACGCCTACGGCCTGGATCTCCTGCGCGAGGCCCGGCTGATTCAGGACAATGCCCTCTGCATCATGATCACGGGGATGCAGGATTCCAAGGCGACGATCGAGGCGGTGCGGCTCGGCGCGTTTGACTACATCCGCAAGCCGCTGGATCTAGACGCCGTTCTGCTGGCGGTGGAAAAGGCCCAGCAGCGCATGAAACGCCGAAAAGAAGGGACGGCCGCGCCCTTCGGTGTTTCCACGGACCGCCCCCACGAGATCATCGGGGCACACCCGGCCATCATCGAAGTCCTGAAACAAATCGCGATGTTCGGCGAAAGCCGCGTGCCGGTCCTCATTCAGGGCGAAAGCGGGACCGGGAAGGAACTCGTGGCGCGCGCCCTCCACGACACCAGCAGCCCGGGACGGCCATTTGTAGCCGTCAACTGTTCTGCCGTCGTTTCCACCCTGCTCGAAAGCGAACTCTTCGGTCACGTGAAGGGCGCATTCACCGGCGCGGACAGCGATAAAGCGGGCAAACTCGAGGCCGCGGGAGACGGCTCCATCTTCTTTGACGAAATCGGCGATATGGCGGGCGACTTACAGGCAAAGATTTTGCGCGTGCTCCAGGAACGCGAGTTCGAGCGGGTCGGCAGCACGAAGACCCTCCCCTTTCGCGCGCGCGTGCTCGCCGCCACCCACCGCGATCTCCCCGCCATGATCCAGCAGGGCCAATTCCGCGAGGACCTGTACTACCGGCTGGCGGTCTCGACCATTCACGTGCCGGCCCTGCGCGAACGGCGCAGCGATTTGCCCCTGCTCACCGAGCGCCTCCTCGCGCGGCTGTCCAGCGAACTGCATAAGCCCAT
>JACPGD010000143.1 GCA_016182645.1 Candidatus Hydrogenedentota bacterium
GCGAACGTCTTTGTGTCGCTGGAGAAGGCGCTGGCCATTTATGGGGCGGGGACGGGTGGCGGACGGCCGGTGCAGGACAAGGCGAAACTGGCGGAGGAATTGCGGCAGGCCACGGCGGCGGCGACGGCGTTTTGCGCGCAGGCCGGCGTGGACCTCGATGCGATAGAGGCGCTGCCGGGCGGGAGCCTGGAGCGGCTGCAGCGGATGGACGACGCGGTAAACGCGCTGATTGCGCCCGACGAACTGCGGCGGGACTTTCTCGGGCATGAGCGGCTGGCGGGCACGCTGTATCGCGCCGTGAAGCCGCATCCCGCGGCGGTGGCGTTTGCGGCGCGCGTCGCGGCGCTGGCGGCGATTGCGGACGCGATCCGGGCGAAGCTCCATCCCGGAGACGCGGACATTCAGGGCGTGCTGGGCGGCATCGCGAAGCTGCTGGACGACTCGATTACCGGCGTGGACATGCCGGGAAAGCCCGTCCCGGCGGTGAACTTGTCGAAGATAGATTTTGCAGCGTTGCGCCAGCGGTTTCAGGAGTCCACGCACAAAAACACCGACCTGGAAGTGCTGAAGGCGGCGATACGCGCGCGTCTGGAACGCCTGATCCGGATGAACCCGACACGGGCGGATTTTCAGGAGAAATTTGAGCAGCTTATCGAAGCTTACAACCAGGGGAGCCGCGGTATCGAGGAACTGTTCAATGAACTGCTGGAACTGAGCCGCTCCCTGACCGAAGAACAACAGCGGCACGTGCGCGAGAACATGACGGAGGAGGAGTTGGTCATTTTCGACATTCTGACGCGGCCTGCACCGGATCTGACCGCTGAAGAACGCGTGGAGTTGAAAAAAGTTGCGCGCGAACTTCTGGCCCGCCTGCGGGAATTGCTCGTGCTGAACTGGCGGCAAAAGTCCGCCGCCCGCGCGAAAGTGAAACTCGCTATCGAGGATTTACTTGATCAGGGCCTTCCTTCCGCCTACTCCAAGCTACTTTTCGACAAGAAGTGCTCGGTACTCTTTGAGCATTTCTACGAACGCTACCCAGAACCTCACCCCCCGTGTGTTGCATTTCGTCAAGCTTAAGATAATTTATCATCTACCGTATTCTAGTCAATAGAGTACCCCTTGTTTCGCAAAACCACTCCCACCCATTCTCCCGCTCTTTTCACACCTTGCGCATTCCCTATTCCACCTTCCACTTGAAGCGGACGAGTTCCGCGCGGTCGCCGAAGTAGAGGCCGTGCTCGTCGATGGCGAAGCCGCAGCGAATCGGGCGGGGGTATTCGGCGAGGACGGTGACCGCATAGGTTTGGGGATCGAGCCGGAAGATCTTGGTGGAGGCGATGCCGTAGAGTTGACCTTCTTTCCACGGCTGCAACGAGCAGTCGAGGACGCTGCCCACACCGAGCGGCGCGGTGTGCACGATCTCCTTCTGGCTGATGTCGTAGACGAAGAGGGTGTCCGCGTTGGCGACGCCATACACCTTGCGGCCCAGCAGACAGAGCGAGCGGATGTACTGCACGCCAGAAACCGGGACCATCTCGAACGACAGCGCCTTTGTCGCGGGGTCGAACGCGAAGAACTTGGCCTCCGGCTCGATCGGGTCCGTGCCGCCGCCGCCTTGCGTGCTGGAACCGCCGAAGATCAGGTCGCTTTCGGCGTCGTAGACCAGGCTGATGATCGCCTGGTTCTTGATCAGATGGTGGTAGTTCTCAATCAGTGTGTCTTCCCGCGGGTCCCAGACGCCGAGCGAGCCGCCGTGCCTGCCGTATTCGGGATAGCTGCCGATATAAAGGCGTTCTTCGGGGCCATGAATCATCGCGCGCGGGCGCAGGTGGCCCACGCCGAGCGGCCCGAAGCCGCGGGGGTTGTTCTCCGGGGCGCGTCCGTAGTTCCAAGGCAATTTCGGGTCCCACTTTGACAGGAACGAGCCGGGATACGCGCACAGGTACAAGACGCCGTGATGATCGAGCATCGAGTAAGTCTCGCCGCCGACTTCGGAGGGATTGCCTGGGTTTTCAAGGGCGCCCGTGGCGGGGTCGTACCAGAACAGTTCATTGGGCATATAGGTGCCGCCATAGATGCGGCCCAGCGGCCCGTTCGACACCATGAACAAGCCGGCGCCATCACCCGCATAGGTGAACGTGCGGTGCTCGACGGTCCCATCCGGCGAGACCAGATCGTAAGTGCCGTTCATGTTTTCGTTCAGCACGCGGCGGCCGTCTTTAAGCGTGCGGAAGTCTGCCGCTCCAGGCGGTGCGGGCGCCTCGACCAGTTGCCCATCTCTTGGGGTGAGGGTCACGGACTGCGGCTGCCGTTGATCGCCTTCCCCCGACATCTTGGTCGCGCTGACGTAGACGTTGCCGTCGCTGCCCTTCCAGACGGAAGCGGTGGTCTGCGCGGGGTCGTTGCGGTATTCCTCCGGCAGGATCGAGGTGTGTGTCCCCGTGGCCGGGTCGTACGCGACGACGTTGGCCCGGCCATAGCCGATGCCCAGATAGACTTTGCCGTCCGGGCCGATGGCCAGGTTGCGCGTGTATTTCTGGTCGGGATCCATCACGCCGAGCTCGGCCATCGCGCCCGTCTTCGGGTCAAACGAGACCAACTTGGCGGTGGGATACGTGCCGGCATACAACTTGCCATCGGGAGCGACACAGAATTGCCAGAGGTAACTCTCCGATTCGGCAGGCCGCCCCACAATCTGGATCAGCAACTCGGGGTGCTTCGGATCGAAGACCAGGATTTGGCCACTGTCCAGAGGATCGGGGCCTTCATGCGTGCCGAGGTAGATCTTCTGGTCGGGGCCAACGATGAAGCCCCAGGCCCCGGTTCCCGCAGGGGACTTGAACTGGGCGCTGGCGCCCGTGGCGGGATCCACCGCCACGAGAAAGAGCTTGCCCCCGTCCTGACGGAAGTTGAAGTAAATGCGCTCGGTGCCGTCCTCGGGACCGGGGCCGACGAGGACACCCATGAGGCCGGCCTTGCGGACGGGGACGCCGAGGGACTCGAAGGGAGGGGGAACGGGACTGGAAGCCCCGGCTGCGCTGGGCTCTGGCCGGGCTGACGTAGGAATGAAGAGAGCGGCGATGCAGAAGGGGAGCAGAAGCCTTTGCATGGTGCGGGAAGATCCTATGCGCTGTGCAGGTCTGACTTGTCGGACGTGTCTGACCTGTCGGACTGGGAAGACAATCCTGTTGTACGCTCTGGCGGCGCGTTGTCTCAAGCAGGACTGGGGCTTGGCAATGGTTCATCTTCGCCCAGGATCAAGCGAATGACCTCAGCAGCGGTGATGGTCGTGCGGCCGTTGGTGAAGTAGCGGGCCATGCGGCGGACATCATCGCCGATGGTGACCAGCGCCAGTTCGAGATAACCGCCCGGTTGGCGTTGCGGATAGCCGACGGTTCCGGTCAGGCCGTTGCAGAGACACTTCCGCCCGGCCGTCTCCGCTTCACTGCCGCCTTTCGCAACGAATTGATCCACGGGCTCCGCGGGACAGCGGAAATCAATGCCGCCGTTCTCTTTCATATAGGCCACCCGCAGGTAACCCAGATCGCAGCGGCGCGGCCGGTGTCCATAGTCCTCTTGGGTGGCCATGGTCCCCGGAAGCTGTGCCACCTTGAACGGAAAACCGGTGGGCGAGGCCAGCGGATCCGTGAACACTTCGAGGCTGCCCTCACGCAGTCCCTGCACGAGCGCCGCCCGCAATTCCGGCGTCATGCCCGACTCCTCGCAGAGGGCGAAGGCGGTGCCCGCCTGAATCCCGGCAGCGCCTTGATCAAGCGCTTCCCGCAGCCGTTCCGGGGACGCACAGGAGCCGGCCAGCCAGAAAGGCAAGCCCAGTTTCTTCAGTTCGGCCAAATCCACGATGTCCTTCGTGCCATAAACGGGTTCGCCTTTTTCGTTCAATTGCGGTGCCCCGCGCGGCGGCGCATTGTGCCCGCCTGCCGTGGGGCCTTCCACCACGAACCCGTCAATGCGGCCGTTCGCGCGTTTCTTCAGGGCGACGGCCAGTACATTCGAGGCGATAATAGCGAGAAACAGCGGGCGCTTCAGCCGCGAGGCCGGCGCCGGGACAATGGCCGCGGGATCGAACTGAATGCAATGCTCGGCGCCCTTGGGCGCGCCTGCCACGGCGACGCGCAACGCGAAGGGCTGATGGTCCGCCAGCGCGTCCAGCGCGCCGGGGATTTCCATGGGGATGCCAGCGCCCATCAACACATAATCCACACCCGCGAGCAGGGCGCCATAAAGCGAGGGCAGGTTGGGCAGGACGATTTTTTCGAGCAAGTTGATGCCCACAAGCCCCTCGTGCCCCTCCTTAGCCAGATAGACTTCGGCAAAGGCGGCGAAGACAGTCAGCTCCACCAATTCGCTGGGCGGCGACAACGTGTACATGGGATGACGCTTGAAGGCGCTGCCTGCCGGGACGCCACCCTCCACAAAGTATTTCCCATAAACACGCTCGGCGATCCGGCGATTTGGGAAGGCGTCGCGCGCGCGGGCCACATGGCCGCCCGGGTCCCCAGATTGGAGCACACGCAGTACCAGCGTGGCCAGTGCGGTACCCGAGACCACGCCCAGTTGTCCCTCCATCGACACGGCCCGCGCCAATCGCCAACTGGACACACCAGCGCCCATACCGCCCTGAATAATCCTCGGATAATTCATGAATGAGTCCCCTTTAATGCAGTCATTTGACTGCGGCGCCCGTCGCGAGTTTCGAGCAATGCGGGCACCCCGCGGAATGTATGAAATTAAATTATCAGATATCTTACGGTAGAAAGTCAAGATCCTTGGCGGCCTGTCCCTCGACGAAGTCCGAGACGGCGGGCCGGGACTGGCGGCAGGGCGGTTTGATACCATGGACAGCCCTGACGACGGGACGTTGACGTCGGACGGGGAGCGCGCGGTCTTCGGCGTAACCGCCGGGCGCCGCGCAAAGGTATGGTGGTGGATCCGATCAAAAGAAAGGCAACTCGAGGTGGGCCAGGAAAAAGACCTTGCGGCGCGTTTTATCGAGGACATCGTCAAGCGCTTCGAAAATGTGAAGTCCCTGGGCGATGGCGCTCTGGCGCAGCTTGAAGACGAGGAATTGTTTTTCACGCTCGATCCGGAATCGAATTCCATCGCCATTCAAATCCAGCACCTGCACGGGAACATGATGAGCCGGTGGACCGATTTCCTGAGTAGCGACGGCGAAAAGCCCTGGCGTGAGCGGGACGCGGAGTTTGAAGCACAGGATGTGAGCGGCGCGGAGCTTCGCCAACGTTGGGAGGCCGGTTGGGCCTGTCTTTTTGCCGCGCTCGGACCGTTGCGCCCCGATGACCTGCTGCGCACGATTTACATCCGCGAGCAGCCGGTCAGCGTTCTGGACGCGATCCTCCGGCAACTGGCCCATCTCAGTTATCACGCCGGCCAGATCGTCCTGTTGGCCAAGCACCTGCGCGGGCCAGAGTGGCGCACGCTGTCGATCGCGCGCGGGCAATCGCGGCAGTATCAGGCCCGGCCACGCGACTAAGCCGGACCTCCCCGCTCTGGAATTGCTTGCCCTCCATCCCGATAATGCGCGCATGCTGCGAGTGCACTTGAGCAAATGGCCTAACTTGGCGGCGTTCCTCGCTGGATGCTTGTTGGTGGCTGCGCTTTGGGGGACCGCCGAAGGCGTTTGCTATCTCCTCCTGGCGCGGCGCACCGCGGATGAAATCCAGATCGCCAAGAGTGAATGGCAGGAGGACCATCCGACGCTGGGCTACTGGCCCAAGGCCGGTTTCACGGGCCGCGAGCGCAAGTGGCGCGGTCACGAAACGGTGTATGACGTGGGGTATACGTTCGACGAGCAACACCGCCGCCGGTCGCCGTTGCCGCCCGAGGCGGCGCCAGACCAGTTCGCGCTCTTCTTCGGCGATTCTTTTACCTTTGGCCAAGGCGTGGAAGACGGGGAGACGCTCCCGTCGCAATTCGCGGCAGCTGCACCGGCCTATCGTCCCTACAACTATGGTTGCGGCGGCTACGGCCCCCAGAACCTTTGGGTGCAGGTGCATCGCAAGGCGTTCGCGGCTGAAATCACAGAAACGCGTGGCATCGCCGTCTACACCTTCATTGAACCACAACTCCTCCGGGCCACCGGGTCGGTGCGGCTCCGAGCGCTCTGGGGCGGGCGTCTGCCCTACCTTGAGCCGACCGATCAAGGGCTGGTCTTCCGCGGCCTGTACGAGGAGGTCTTCCCCTGGCGCCGCCGTGCGGCCCGGCTCATCATGTCCAGTCAGGTGGTGCAGTACTTCAAGCTCGACTGGCCCTCGGAGGCGCGGCCGGGCGACGGCCAGTACGTCGCACGCATCCTCGCGGAAAGTGCGGCGCAGTTGAAGGCCACGTTTGAGGAAGTACACCTCTTCGTCCTGCTGTACCCTTCCCCACACACGTCCGAGGATTTGCTCGCGTGCTTGGCGCAGGCGGGACTGACCGTGCTGGACTACACGCGGCTCTTTGAGGAGGCGCCTCCCCCCGTCCCCGTGGCGTTGGCCGATGGCCACCCCACCGGCACGGCCTACGGGCTTGTGGCCGAAGCACTCGCCCGGGACATCGCGCGGACGGCCAAAGCGCATGGTCAGTGAGTATTCCTTGGATGGAATGGGACCGCCAGACACGTATTAGGAATTAGGAATGAGGAATGGGACGTGTCGAGTATTTCGGCAAGCCGGTAGCGTCCATGCCCTCTGTATTACTGACCGTCAAGTTCTTGTTGCGCCAGAATCTCTCCGGCGGTCTTGCGCACCAAAGCAGTTATCTGAAGTTCTTTCGTTCTTTAACCGTGTTCTCCGTGCGCTCCGTGGTTTAACTTCCCATGCCGGCCCCCATCGGCGTTTATCTACGTCATCTGCGGTTTTCTCTGCCGCCAATTTGGTTGCGGCTATGCCGCGCTGTGCCGGACGTCGAGCGTCAGTTTGACTGTCCGCAACGCTTGTGGCAGCATAGGGCCAATTTTTTCAGCCTGCCGTGACTGGCGATGTTACGTGGGATACCACGGTGGAGCGGCAGGCCTGTGTGCGTGCCGTTCGCCTGGGCGCCGGTGGCCTCTGCCCGTAGCTGTCATGGGGGGTGCCGGAAGTGACACAACAGAATCGTCGCGCGGGTGGTGTCAGCGCCCGCGGACGGACCGGTGAACTGTACCAATGCGGAAGACCCCCCTCCACGATGAATACGCCGCCCACGATGCCAAAGTGGTGGACTTCCATGGCTGGGCGTTGCCCGTGCAGTTTGCCGGGATTGTGCAGGAACACCTTCATACTCGTTCCAAAGCGGGGATTTTCGATTGCTCACACATGGGTGAGTTTCTGGTGCAGGGCCAGGCCGCACTGGCGGCGCTGGACCGGCTCGTCTATGCGGATTTGCTCCATCTTCCCCCGGGCCGCTGCCGCTACAGCGCTATTCTGAACGATGCCGGCGGCGTTGTCGACGATTGCGTCGGGCTGCGGCTGGGGCCGGAGGAGCTGTATCTCGTCACGAACGCCGGGCCGTTGGACGATGTCGCCGGGCTGCTCGACTGCCCCGGAATCACCCATCTCTCAGACGCCACGACGAAGATTGACGTCCAAGGCCCGCTCTCGCGTGAAGTGCTACTATCCATTGGTCTGGAAGACGTGGCGCCGCTCAAGTATTGGACAGGCGCCCGCATGCGCTGGCGCGGGGACGAGATTATCGTCACGCGGGCCGGCTATACCGGCGAACTGGGCTACGAATTATTCGTACCGAATCATCTGGGCGTATTGTTGTGGCGGACGTTGACGGCGCACCCGGCGGTGGCCCCCTGTGGGCTGGGTGCGCGCGATACCCTGCGCACGGAGGTCGGCTACCCGCTCAATGGGGAAGACCTGTCACCCACGAAAACGGCGCTCGAATCCGGTATGGAACGCTTCATTGATTGGAACAAGCAGTTCATTGGGAAGCGCGCGCTGGAGAAACAACGTGCACGGCCCCATTCCGTATTGACCGCGATCCGATCCCTCGATCGGCGGGCGCCCCGCCACGGATTCGAGTTGAAGCACGAGGACCGCGTGGTGGGACAAGTCACCAGCGGCACCTTTGGGCCGAGTGTGGGGACCGGGGTGGGCCTTGCGGACCTGCCGCAAGAACTCGCCAGGCCCGGTATTCAGTTGGCCGCGGGGCCGCGCGGGTTGGTGGTGGAAACGGCGGAGATTCCAATTTACAAACATGGGACGTGCCGGATGAAGTTTGAGTAGGGTCGTCACCCTCTAGCGATAGCTTGAGGGCGCCACCCAAGGGAGTGAAGGTGCGGGCAGATGATTAAGCATCGCAAAGGTGTCTTTTGTCTGGAAACGGATTGGTACAGCAATCTGCGCAAGCCGACCACCGTAAAACCAATCCTGGAATTGCTGGAGAAGCTGGACGGCTACGAAGTGCCGCACATTTACCGTCCCATCGGCACTGTGGAAGAATTTGATTTCTGTCTCCAGAAGTGGACGCAGAAGGCGCATGATGCGTACCCGATCCTGTACTTGGCCTTTCACGGATATGCGAACTTAATCTATGTGGGAGACAAGCGGCGGCGCGAGAGCCGGGTGACGCTGCCGGAACTGGGCAAGATGCTGGAAGGGAAATGCCGCAAGCGCATCATTCTGTTTGGGTCGTGCAGCACGCTGAACACGAGCCGGCTGAAGATCCAGCGGTTCCTGGCCACGACCGGCGCGACCGCTGTCTTCGGCTACAAATCGGACGTGGACTGGATCCCGGCGGCCATGTTTGAGATGCAGGTGCTCAGTGCGATGCAGGAGTATGCGCTCACGCGCTCTGGCGTGCGGCGGATGCATCACCTGATTGTGCAAACGCTGCCCAAACTCAGTAAACAACTAACTTTTCGGATGGAAATCGCGGACTAAACGCGGGATGGGACCGCCCCATCCTCGATGTGGCGTGGAAGGAATGGACGATGCAGCCAGCAAATCTGAAATATACCCGTGATCATGAATGGATCGGTCAGGACGGCGCCCAGTATGTCGTCGGCATTACCGAGTTCGCGCAGAATCAACTGGGCGACATCACCTACGTGGAATTGCCCCAGGTGGGCCGCCAGGTGCAACAGCATGAAGAGACGGCCGTCGTGGAGTCGGTGAAAGCGGCCAGTGACATCTACGCACCGGTCGCCGGGACGGTGGCGGCGGTCAACGAGGCGTTGGAATCCAAGCCGGAACTAGTCAATAAGGACCCCTATGGCGCAGGCTGGTTCTTCAAGCTGGAAGATATCGAAACATCGCAGTTGTCTGCGCTGATGGACGAAGCCGCCTACAGGACTTTCCTCGCGGAAGAAAGCCACTGAGGCAAATAAGCCATCGGGAGGGCGAACTTACCCGCGAGCCGGTTGGTACTCGCCCTTGGACTGAACACTGTAGTCTCAACCGGCTCGCGGGTGCGCTTGCCCTCCCGCGCGACCTTTGAAACACGGAGTTGTACATGAGCTGGATTCCCGCAACAGACGCCGACCGGCAGGAAATGCTCGAGGTCATTGGCGTTGACTCGATTGACGACTTGTTCACCTCCATCCCGCCCAGTCTGCGCATGAAAGGATGGAACATGCCGCCCGGCATGTCCGAAATGAATGTGCGCAGGCATTTGTCGGAATTGGCGGCGCGGAACCAGGCGGGCGCCGTCAGTTTTCTGGGCGGTGGCTACTACGACCACTATATCCCCGCCGCCGTGGATGCGTTGTCCTCCCGCAGCGAGTTCTACACGGCCTATACGCCGTATCAGCCCGAGTGTTCGCAGGGCACGCTGCAAAGTATCTACGAATACCAGTCGGTCATGTGTCGGTTGACCGGGCTCGATTACGCCAACGCTTCCCTCTACGACGGGGGCACGGCGGTCTTTGAAGCAGCGATGATGGCCATGCGCATTACGCGCCGGCGCCGTATTGTCGTGCACAAATCAGTCAACCCGCGCTATCGGGAAATGCTGGCCACGCACAGCGCGCACGTCGACGCCGAAATCGTGAACGGAAAGGACCCCAAAGATGCCGCCTGCGTCATTGTGCAAAACCCTGGTTTCCTGGGCACAGTCCGCGATTTCGGCTATCTTTCCGAACGATGCCGCGCGGCGGGTGCATTGTTGGTGGTCGTGTTCTATCCAATTTCACTGGGCCTGCTGAAGACGCCCGGTGAAATGGGCGCGGACATTTCCGTGGCCGAAGGCCAGAGCCTTGGCCTTCCTCTGGGCTTTGGCGGCCCGTATCTCGGGGTCATGACGGTCCGTAAAGAGCACGTGCGCAAGATGCCGGGGCGCATTGCGGGCATGACGTATGACCGGGAAGGCCGCCGCGGCTTTGTATTGACGCTGCAGGCGCGCGAACAGCACATCCGCCGCGAGAAGGCCATGTCGAACATCTGTTCCAACCAGGCGCTGTGCGCGCTGCGCGCCTTGATTTATCTGTCGCTGCTTGGCCCCTCGGGTCTGCGGGAAGTGGCGGCGGCGTGTCACGCAAAAGCGGAGCACTTGAAGCAGCAACTGGCCTTTGCGGAAACACTGAATAACGGCCCCACGTTTAACGAGTTTGCCGTGCGCTTGAAAAAGGACGCCCGCCAGGTCGTGCGCATCCTGTTGCAGCGGGGCATCCACGCCGGGTTACCCCTGGCCGATGTAGGCGCCGGCGAGGCCAATGACTTGCTGATCGCGGTGACGGAAAAACGAACGCGCGCGGAACTGGATGCGCTTGCGCAGGCGCTGGAGGAAGTGTCATGCAGTTGATCTTCGATAAGAGCCGGCCCGGCCGCCGTGCCATTACCTGGGACAACTTGGATGTTACCGAGAAGACCGGCCTCCCGGCGGAGTGTTTGCGCATGGTCCCGCCGGCCTTGCCGGAACTCGGCGAACTCGACGTGGTGCGTCATTTCACCCGCCTCTCGCAGCGCAATGTGGGCATCGACGACACCTTCTATCCGCTCGGTTCCTGCACGATGAAATACAACCCGAAGATCGCGGAAGTGGCCGCGGCCCAGCCGGGATTCGCGGGACTGCACCCGCATCTTTCCTCGTCGGAGAGTTATTGGGAGACCTGCCAGGGAGCACTCGAACTGGTTTACGAACTTGAACGGTTGCTCGCTGAAATCGCGGGCATGGAAGCCTCCAGCCTCCAGCCCATCGCGGGCGCGCACGGTGAGTTGACGGGCGCATTGCTCATGGCAGCCTACCACCGCGACCGCGGCCACGCGCATAAGGACACCATCATCGTCCCGGACTCCGCGCACGGCACGAATCCCGCCAGTGCGGTCGTGGCCGGGTTTAAAGTCGTGGAAGTGCCGTCCGACGCGAACGGCCAGATCAATCTAGACAAGTTCCGGGCGGCGATGACTGACAATGTCGCCGGGATCATGCTCACCTGCCCGAACACCCATGGGCTGTTTGAGGAACAGGTGCAGGAGATCGCCAAAGCGGCGCATGCCGTGGACGCGCTGTTGTATTACGACGGCGCGAACCTTAACGCCATCATTGGCCAGTGCCGGCCCGGTGATTTGGGCTTCGACGTCATGCACTACAATCTGCACAAGACCTTTGCCACGCCGCATGGCATGGGCGGTCCCGGCTGCGGGCCCGTCGGCGTGGCGAAGCGGCTCGTGCCGTACCTGCCAGGGCCGCGTGTCGTCAAACGGGATGCGGGATTCGCGCTGGTGATCCCCGAGAAATCTATCGGCCGGGTGGCGGCATTCTTCGGCAACTTTTTGATCGCCGTTCGCGCGTATGCCTATTTGCGGTATTACGGCGACGAGGGCCTGAAAGACATCAGCCGCGTGGCCGTCCTCAATGCCAACTACATCCACGCGCGCCTGAAAGAGGCGTTCAAGCCCGCTTTCGATGGACGCTTCATGCACGAGTGCCTGTTCAGCGCCGTCCCGCAGGCCGAACACGGGGTGCACGCCATGGACATTGCGAAAGCCCTGCTGGATTATGGCTTCCATGCGCCGACGGTCTATTTCCCCTTGACGGTGAAGGAGTGCCTGATGATCGAGCCGACAGAGACGGAGTCGAAGGAGACGCTCGATCAATTCTGCGACGCGATGCTCGATATTGCCGAGCGGGCCATCCATGATCCAGAGGCGCTTCAAACCGCGCCCACGAGCACCCCGGTCGGCCGATTGGACGAGGTGCGGGCGGCCCGGGAACTGAACTGTGCCTGCCTGTGACACGAACGGCAAACCGCCGTTGCCCGACCTGTCTGACCAGTCGGACTCGCCCAACCCGTCGGACGGTGGATCGAGTTGCTTGACTGGGCCGTTCTTGCGCTGGCTCGATTTCTCTTTTGACGACCCCGCCCTCAACCTCGCGCTGGAAGAAGTGTTGCTCGAAGACGTTGAGCGCGGGGCGCCGGACGTCTTGCGCATTTGGGAAAGCCCTTCCCGCTTTGTCGTTCTTGGATCGGGGCAGGTACTGGCCCAGGAAGTGATCGAAGAAAACTGTCTGCGCGACGGCGTCCCCGTGCTTCGGCGCTGTACGGCGGGTGGCTGTGTGTTGCAGGCGCCCGGCTGCCTCAACTACACGCTTGCCCTGCGGTACGAACATTTCCCGGAAACCCGCGCCCTGCATAGTTCCTACTGCTTCATCCTCGGCTGCCTCAGGAGAGCCCTGATGCCGGCAGGCCTCATGCTCGTCCACCAGGGCGCCTGCGACCTGACACTTGGAGATCTCAAGGTCTCTGGAAACGCGCAGCGCCGGAAGCGGCAGGCCCTGCTGCATCATGGTACGTTGCTCTACAAGTCCGACACGGCGGGGATGGAAAGGTACCTCGCGGAGCCGCGTGAGCGTCCAGACTACCGGGGCGTGCGATCCCACGCCACGTTCGTTGGTCAGCTTCCCTCGCAACGCGATGAACTCTGTCGAATACTTGCCGCCGCGTTTGGCCGCACGGAACCGCTGGCGCAGCCGAGCGCGCTTGAGTTGGACAAGTGCGAAGAATTGGCTCGGATCAAGTACCGGACGCGCGAATGGACCCACCGCCGTTAATACGCTACTGGCATGGCGAAATGGTCAACACATTTTGCATACAATCCAAGTGCTTCTGTGCAGGGACTAAAGGATGGTTGTGACCCATGAATCCGGAATTCCAGTTCGAATATGAGCGCGAAGGCGTGGTGGAGGTTCCGGGTCTGTATACGGCATCGGAAATTGGCGTCATCTGTGACGCGCTGCAGCGATACGTCGTGGAAAAAGTAGCGTCGCTGCCGCGGTGCGACTATGTGTTGGAGGCAGACGGGCGGGCCGTCCGCAATCTCTGGCGCATGGAGCAGCACAGCGAATACTTCAAGGCGCTGGCGGAAGACGAGCGCATTCGCGGGCGCGCCAAGGCGCTTGTTGGCAGTGAGCCGGTGTTAATGGCCGTGGAATCATTCTGCAAGCCCGCCCGTGTCGGCTCCGGCGTGCCGCCGCACCAGGACAACGCGTATTTCTGTCTTGCTCCGCCGGATGCATTGACGATTTGGATCGCCCTGGATGCCGTCACGCCCGAGAATGGTCCGGTGAATTATGTGCGCGGCAGCCACAAAGGCGGCGTGCTCCCCCACGCGCGATCAGGAGTGGCCGGCAACTCGGTGGGGCTGTGCGACCCATTGCCGGAACATGAACCCTTTGTTGGGCTGTTGAATCCCGGCGACGCCCTCATCCACCACGCCAACACCATACATTACAGTCTGCCCAACCGGACCGATTATGCGCGCCGTGCGTTGCTGATGGTGTTCCGGGGCAGCCACTGCGAACCAGACCCGGTACTCAAGAAAGCGTACCTCGCCGGGCAGCCGTAAGGACTCACGTCAAGATAACTTGGTGATATTGTGAAGCTGCCGTATTGTGGGGGCGTGCAAAATGCAGCCGCCATCGAGAAGATTGAATCAATCTCAAACGCGCCGAATTTCGCGGCGATTGGAACTATCGTGTCCTGCCCCAGCGACACGATGGACCATCCCTGACGAACAATCCCCGCGCTCAGTAGCGCCGCGCTCGGCGAGCGCGCGACTACTGGGACCAGATGTACGGCTACTTGGGCGCGTCCTGCTGGAGGTAGGCGAAGAAGTCGCGGATTTTGTCGCCGGGGAGGGGTGTGAGGAGGTCTTCGGGCATGAGCGACACGTCGGTCTCGCGCATCTTTTCGATCTGGTCGTTGGGGATGACGGTGGGTTCGGCGTTGGCGTTGATGATGGTGGTGGTACCGGGGGCACTGGGGGCGGTGACGCCGTTGTAGAGGCCGCCATCCTTGGTCTCGACGATGTATTGCTGGTACTCCTTCCGCACCATGAAACTGGGATCGACGAGGCTGACCAAAAGATACTCGCGGTCGAGGCGGTTGGATTGGGTGAGGTCGGGGCCGACGGCGGCGCCTTCACCAAAGAGTTGGTGGCATTTCATACAGTTTTCTTCGTAGACCTTCTTGCCGCGCGCGGGATCGCCGGGACCAGCGTTGAGTTCGTTGTTCATC
Organism: Candidatus Hydrogenedentota bacterium; assembly: GCA_016182645.1. Taxonomy (GTDB): domain Bacteria; phylum Hydrogenedentota; class Hydrogenedentia; order Hydrogenedentales; family JACPGD01; genus JACPGD01. The sequence goes on from JACPGD010000143.1 coordinate 14,462, forward strand.
CGGCGCATTTCGGCGAGCTTTTCCTCGGGCGTGCCGGACTTCACGGAGCCCCAGTGTTTTTCGACGAGCGCGTCCAGCGCGGGCTCGTTATGGTGGGCAATGCCGCGGAGTTGGGTGAGCGGCACTTCCCGCGTATCGATGGCGCCGCGGTCAACCGCGTCGAGAAAGAGCCGTGTCCAATTGGGCTTGGACACGAGCACGTCGCGCAGGTGCGACTTCGCGTCCGTATCCACTTTGGCATACGTTTCGAGCAGACGCTGACCGGCGGCGTCTTCGGAGAAATGGCGCAGTGCATCGAGTGCGGCCTGGCGCACCTCCGCGTTGCCGTCCTTCGCGAAGATATCGAAGAGAATGTCCTGGGAATCGGCTTGGCCGAAACGGCCGAGAATGGCGATCACGGCGAGGCGGTCGGCGAGCGGCAGCGAGCTTTGCTGCGCGAGTTCCTTGGCGCGCGCGTAGGCGGCGTCGTTGTCGAGGCGCGTGGCCAGGCGCAGGAGGACCGGGTCGTCGGGCTGTTCGGCATAGCACCGGTTCACGGTGTTGACCAGTTCTTCGCTGACAGGCGCCGCAGGGCGCTCTTGTGGTTGCGCTTGTTGTTCCACGGCGAATGTCTCAAAGAGGTTTCCAAGGGCGACGGTGGGTTGCGCCTGGCCGCGCTCCTGGAGACCTTGCTCGAGGCCGGCAAGAAGAATCTGGCGCGCGGCGGCGTCTGGGGCGCCTTCGAGCAGGCGCGTACATGCGAGGTCGCCCTCGTTCGATCCGTCGGCGGCGTAGCGGCGGATGAGGCGCGGCAGCAGCGTTTCGCGCGGGATGGGCGCCTCCCACATCGCGACGGTGTTGAAGGTATCGAGCACGCGCGCCGTGTCTTCCAGCGCGTGCGCTTCGACGGCCCACCAGAGCAAAAGCGGCAGATGCGGATCGGCGGCGTCTTCCGCGCGGAGCGCCAGCGTCGCGACAATCTTCATCATGTCCGCGACGGGCAGACGCCTCGCACTGGCGGCGAGTTGGGCGCGGACATGCACGTCATTCTCTTCTTTCGCCAAGCGAGAGAGCAGCTTGCCGAGTTTGGGCGAGACCGCTTTCGCGTCGCCGAGGTAACGGACCGTCCAGTAGCGGAGGACGGGATCGGGATGGGTCAACAGCTCCCTGGCCAGTCTTTCATCGAAGCCACCAGCGGCATAAAGTGTCCAGAGGCTTTCGCGGGCAAGCTGGGTCTTAGACTCGACAATTTCGAAACTTGATTGGAGTTCCGGTTGATACATCTTCTGTTTCAGACTCGACACCTGGATGGCGCCTCGCGCGGTGACTTGTTCCCGTAGCCGGGGAAGCATCGCGGGATCGCGGCGTTCGGCGAGGAGGACGCGAGCATGGCGGCGGAACCAGACGTTTGGGTGGTCGAGGAGATCGACGAGTTCGGCACTGGATTTTGTGCGCAGATCGAAAGGCGCGGGCGGCTCCACCCCTTCGTAGTCGATTTTGTAGACCCGGCCGTTGCTGCGGTCCCATTCCGCGTCGGGGTCGGGGTGGGCCGTGCGCTTGTCACACCAGTCGGCGACGTACAGGCAGCCATCCGGGCCCGTGGTCATGTCGCTCGGCGCGAACCAGGTATCGTTGCTGTTGAGGAATTCCCCTTCGAGCCAAGTCTCGAAGGTCGAACCGCGCGGTGCGATCCGGTGCCAATAGATGTTGTGCGTGAGCAAGTTGAGCACGATGTACTTGCCGGCGAACTCCGCGGGATAGGCGCCGCCCTGGTAGACCTGCCCGCCGACGGCGACGTGGCCGCCCTGCGCGTCGTGGGGAGTGACGTGCTCGAAATAGCCGAACGCGTAGGGGTTGTGGAGCACGCCGTGCTTGCCGAAAGCCTTCCAGTAATAGCCGCCCTGCTGGCCGTGGAGCATGACATAAGGGCCGAGATTGGTCGAGGAGAATTCCTGGCCTGTGGCGTCGAAATCCAGCCCCCACATATTGCCGCCGCCTTCGCAGAACAGTTCGAAATCCTTTGTCACGGGGTGGTAGCGCCAGACGCCCTGCTGGAACTCGATGCCGCGGATATGCGCCGTCACCGTGCTGCCCTGGTTGCCGTAGAGCCAGCCGTCCGGCCCCCACGCGAGGGAATTCGCGACCGAGTGGGCGTCCTCCATGCCGAAGCCCGTCAGTAGCACCTCCGGGTCGCTGTCCGGCACGTCGTCCCGGTCGCGGTCGGGATAAAAGAGCAAGTAGGGCACCTGGAGCACGAACACCCCGCCATAACCAAACGCGAGGCCCGAGCAAAGGTTCAGTCCCTCGACGAAATTCTTGTGCGTGTCCGCGCGGCTGTCGCCGTCGGTGTCTTCGAGAATCGTGATCGCGTCCGAGCCTTTCGGCCCATGCGGCGGCGGTTCCGGGATGCGGTCATAGGTCGTGCGCGAATACCGGTCCACATTCACGCGCTTCAGCCCTTCGGGGTTGGGGTACTGCATGTACTGCACGACCCACAGCCGCCCCCGGTCATCAAATTCCATCGCGACGGGCTGCGTGATGACAGGTTCCGACGCCACCAGCTTCACCGAGAACCCCGGCGGCACCGTCATTTTCCCCGGCGCCTCCTCCGGTGGATACCCTTGGGCCATGGAGTTGCCAGTCAAAGCAATTACGGCAAAAATGGCCAGATACAGATTGGATGCACGCATGCAGTACTCCACTCGATTCAATCACCATAGCCAACCCGGCAGTGCGCCTGAAACGGCTATTGTGAGCGGCGCGGCGGGAAAGGTCAACTGAAGATTCTCCGCGGGAGCATGTTGTAGGGAACGAGCCCAAGGGCGGCGACGGCGAACGCGAAGAGGAGCATGAGCGTTCTGGACAGGGCAGTTGCAGGTTGGCAAAGGCCATCGATGAATTCGGCGGTGAAAGCAAAGATGAGGCTGCCCACGACAAGGTTGGTCACTAGCCACAGGGCCCGTCTCGGCTTCTCGAAAAGATCCAACCAGAGTTCCGGCTCGAACAGCAACTCGAGAAACTCGATCATGGGCGCGGCACCTCCACGTCTACTGCCACTACACCGCAGACGGCGCATTATTCGCCAGGCATGAGGCGCGCGTCCATGGTGAACGGACGGGAGGTCACGGCCTTGATATTGCGACAGTCCGCGTGGAGGGGGTTGATCAGGTAATTGCTTTCCTCGGGCACGAGGGCGGAGGGAACCTGAAGCACAGCCGTCTTACCGCGGGTGAGCCAGGTTTGGCCCCGCCGTTGAAGCACGGGCGGTGGCGGGTAGACGCGCCAGTCTTTGGGCAGGTGGCGCAGGCTGACACGTTCGATAGGAAGGCCGTCGGGAACATCTATTTCAATGGCCACGAAGTCGTCGGGGGTACAGATGCGGTCCGCATGCACCAGGACTTCCAGAGCGGCCAGGGACAGGGTGGCGGAAGTGTAGACGATGGGAACGCCCTGGAAATGCCAGCGGCCGGGGGTGTGGAGTCCACCGCGCCCGGCGAGGGGCTCGCTGGCGAATTCCACCCGGCACAAACGCCACACGCGCACTAGCTGTAGATCCCGTGGTTGATGCGTTGCAACACTTCTTCTACGAGTCGCGCGCCAATCTCTGTGTCGAGCAGACTGAAGGGGGGGTTGCCACCAAGTGCCCGGTTCTCCTGGTACAGCCAAACGCGGGCTTTATCGAGTGAGCCCAATGTTTCAGCGGTCAACGCCATGATGTGAGCAACGCGGTACAAGCGGTCGGATTCGACCGGGGAAAGCCGCCGGGCCAACTTGCGCCGGGCCAGCGTACGCGGCGCGACGCCGATGATCGCAGCCAAGTCTGAGCCTCGCACGCCAAGAGCGCCGGCGAGCGCGTCATAAGAAGAATACGGCAGACCCCGGCGGACCAATGCCGGAATATCGAGCGGCTGCGTTTGACGGCGAAAGATCTTTGCGCCGCCAAGGAGAGCCATCGGAGCGGGGATTAATCTGCTGAGGTCTACAGCCATATGGCCTTCATTCTATCGCCATTCGGTGGGGGTCGCAACTAAAGGATCTGTGTTGTGCCTGCGTCTTGGTAGTGGGTTTTGGCTAATCGGTTTTTTTCAAGGACCAGGATTAACCCAGACGTCGTTGTGTGGTCCGCTATCGTCCACACCACCAGTGATCCATATCTTGCCTTGAAAAACAACGGCAGCGGCTTCCCCTCTCAGCATCAATGAGGACTTGAGCGCATACCATGTACAGCCGTCATAGGACCATACGACGGATTTTGGTAGATCATCAGTACCGCCAGCTTGCCAAAGACGGCCATCATAGGCCACCGCAACTTGCCCCGCTCTTGGCAATAGACTTTCACTTGTCAATCGCCGCCAATGGATGCCGTCGTCCGTGCACCAGTCGCCACAGGAGCCTTCTTCACAGTCGCCCCCAAGAAGCCATAACTGGCCACGGTACTCAACACATGCATGCCGAAAACGGGGACTCCACGCCGCCGCCTCACTTACACATGTCCAGACTATGCCATCAGAAGAATTCCAGACGTCATTCGTAAGTGTCGGTGATGATAGAGATGCACCTGAGATCTTGTCCTCGCTACTCGCGCTCCTCCCTCCGATGAGCCAAAGTTTCTTTTTGAAAGAAACACATTCATGCCACGTCCGTACTCCCCACGGCGCGTCTTCCAGTATTCTTGTCCAACTCTTCCCATCCTTCGATTTCCAAACCTCTGCTCCAGTACTCAAAGTCAAAAAACCACCGACAAGATAGAGGTTCCCGTCAAAACTAACTACCTTATGGTCTTGGCGTGGTGCCCACTCCGCCTCTGTCGCCTCAATTGACCACGTAA
>JACPGD010000144.1 GCA_016182645.1 Candidatus Hydrogenedentota bacterium
GCTGGCCGACCTCTTCGGGTGGCGCGGCATGGACGTGCGCAATGCACGCGATTTCAAGCCAGCGCTTGTCGAGGCATTCAGCGCGGAGCGGCCCGTGCTCATTTCCGTACCCACCGATTCCCGCGAAAACAAACGCCTCAGCGAGCGTCTGGGCAAGGTCCGGTTCCCTGCGTAAGCCTCTCCCTGGACAGGGACCGGGCTGAATCCTTTCTTTCTCCTACGAACTGGTAGCTTGTATCCCATTCTCCTACAAGTTCGTAGCTCCACCAAGGACTATCCTTGGCGCCATTCCCGGCACCAAGGCTGGGACTATCTAATAGCGTAAGTGATTGTTCTACAAGATGTTAATCCATATGAGCGATCAGATGTCATGGCACTGTTCAGATATTGGCATATCCCTTGCTCAATAACCCTCCCAACGGCCGTTCCTACCGGGACGGCGGTCTTGTCTTAGCCGGCGCTACGGGCAATGGCGGCAGCGGCACCACTGGTGGCTGTGCTGGCTCCGAAGACGGGTGTGGCAAGAGCATTTTTCAACGGCAGCAACAGAAATGAGGAGAGTGGAGCAATGGAAGGGATTACGTTCGAGACTATCGTCACCTTTATCACCGACAGCATCGTTGCCGGCTTTGTGAGTTGGATCGAAGGGATCGTCTACAGCGCGGCCGATACCTTGCTGGATATGCTTCTGGGCCTCCATGCGTTTGTTTGAGCGGCAAGAGACAGGGTGGCCGTTCCCCGTTGGCCTTGCGGGAACGGCCGCTCCTCCTGTTCTTCCATTTTGCCTCGGTGTTCTGCTATCGGCTTCTGTATCGCGGAAGTGTCCCGCCCGACAGAATGCAGAGACACCCCTGACCAACGCAGCGACCGATAGGCGTTGCCGCACTGCCGCGCCAGGACACGCCGCGCAAATTACGTGAATCGAGCGGCGGTATTCACCCTTTCATAAGGTACGGCCAGCCGTCCGGCAGTTGCACGAATACCCTCCGATTGGCTACACTTTCTTTGCTCCCCCCAGAGGCGGCGGCAAGACGCGTTGGCCGCCTTCCTCATCATTCTTTTCTCGTGAACGGGTAGCTCAGTCGGTAGAGCATCGGACTTTTAATCCGGTGGTCATGGGTTCGATCCCCATCCCGTTCACCATTTTGCTCAGATTGTCCATGGGGCGCGGTAGTCGCGAGTGAGCCATTCGGGTTTGCCGCCGTTCCGGGCGAAGCGCATTTTCTTGGGGTTCCACTGGATGACGGCGTGGTTGTAGTAGGCTTGGTTCATCAGGTGGCAGCAGATGGCGGAGCGGCCGCCGACGATCTCGCTGGTGATGGGTTTGGTGCGCGCTTCGACGCAGTCCAGGAAGTCTTTGATGTGGTGGGTGCTCTGGTAGAGCTTGACCTTCGCGTCGCTCAGGAAGTCTTTCTGGACTTGCGCGATGACGGACTCGAGGGATCCGCCGTCTTCGCGGCTGGCGAAGCCGGCCACTTTCTTGCCGCCCAGCCAGAGTTCAAGTTTTCCGCGGTTGACTTTGACTTCGCCGCCGTCACCGAAGAAATCAGCGCCGAAGCCGTCGACGTGAATGACTTTGACGCCGTTTTCGTAGTGCAGCACCGCCCCATTGGTGGCGTTGGGATCGTCGGGCGGGTGCACCTCGACGGGCCCGCTTTCGTCCATGCCCAGCCCCCATTGCGCGATGTCGAGATGGTGCGCGCCCCAATCGCAGACCATGCCGCCGCCAAATTCCTTGTAGGACCGCCAATTGGGGAAGTGATCATGAACGCCGCGCGGGCTGAGGACGGAGTTGTAGGGGCGCATGGGCCCGGGACCGACCCACATGTCCCAATCGAGTCCCGGTTCCATGGGTTCTTCGGGCAGGTCGCACGGCACTCCCGGCGGGCCAAAACTGCACTCGACCCGTTCGATCTTGCCGATAACGCCGTTGCGGACGAGTTCGCAGGCGACACGGAATTCTTCCATCGAACGCTGCATCGAGCCGGTCTGCAGGACGCCCTTGTTCGCTTTCACCTCGTCGATGACCGTGACGGCCTCGTGGATGTTGTGGGTCAGCGGCTTCTCGCAATAGACGTCTTTGCCCGAACGCAGGGCAGCAATGATCGGAATGGTGTGCCAGTGGTCGGGGGTCGCGATGCAGACGGCGTCGATATCGTCGCGCGCGATCAATTCCCGGAAATCGTTGTAAGCGGCGCAGCCGGGCGAACCGCTCTCCGGATTGGCCGTGTAGAATTCGTCCACCCGTTGTTGCGCCGCCGTCCGCCGCGTCGTGTCCACATCGCACACGGCCAGCACACGGCAGCGCTTCTGCTGGATGAAGCTGTCGAGCAGGTGTTTGCTCTGCTTGCCCATGCCAATGAAGCCCATGGTGATGCGCTCGTTTGGTGGGGTTTCCGCGCTCCAGATACCGGAAGGTAGAATAAACGGCGCGGCCGCCAGGGCCGTTGCAGACTTCAGAAAGGATCGACGGCTCGTCTTCATGACACACCTCCATGCTCGCTTTGGATGCCGATGCGGAATTGCCGCAGAATTCCATAAAGGAACCTCCGATCACAAATTCCTGTATACTTGGGTCATCTTCCACAAGCAATCAACTGGCCGCTCCACCAAAAACCGCCATCGCGAAACCGCCGGTGAACGAAGCCAATCTCTGGCGCATGGAAATTGGACGTGAACCGCCTGGCCAGGCGGCACAAGCCAATGCTATAGCCAGCGGAACCGCGTAGAGTCCCATAGCCAAATCCAAAAACAATGCTTCTTACGAAGTATTCGAAATGAGTTTCGCCTGGAAGATGGCATAAGTGAAACAGGGGTTCTCACGCTTCAAAGGCACGTCGTCAAATTCAAATACAGTATCATGATTAAATATACTAAAATAATACTACTCATTACTGAATAGATGTAAATTGTCTCAGTTCCCCAGCCACGCGACAAGACATTCAGGCCAGGTAGTAGGTCTTGCCGTCCCCAAGGCACTGGCCTACATTATGTGCGGGGAAACATGTCACCTTTTCCGCGCTGGTTCGTCTATTTGTACAGAGGACAGTGGAGCATACGGATGTATTCGTTGCGCCAATATTCGGACGCCCAGATTATCCGGCGCGTTTTGCATGGCCGGCGCGAGCAGTACGGCCGGCTGGTGACGCGTTACGGGGCGTTGGCGCATTCCGTGGCCCTCGCCCAGTTAGGGAACGCTGCCGAAGCGGAAGACCTGATTCAGGAGGGCTTTCTCCGCGCTTTCCAGAACCTGGACAAGCTCGAGGACCTCCATAAGTTCAGTTCGTGGTTGATCGTGATCGTGCGCAACTTGTGCCTGGACTACCTGAAACTGGGGGCGCGGCAGTCGGAAATTCTGGCGGAGGACTACGTGCCGGCGGCCGTGGTGGAACCGGACTTCGAGCAGCGGGAACTGCATGCCATCGTCCGCGGTCAGATTGATCGGCTTGATCCCGCGAACCGGGAGATCCTGCTTATGCACTATTTTGCCCATGTGCCGGTGAAAGAGATAGCGGAACTCCTGGGGACAAGCCAGAGCGCGATCAAGAAACGCCTTCAACGTGCCCGCGAGTCACTCGGGCGCCGGCTGCTCGACCGAATGGGCGAAGTTTCAGAACAACGGGAGCGAAACCGGCAACGTGCGGCGAAGATTATGGCGATTGTCGGGGCCATGCCGGTGGCGTGGGAAGCGGCCGCGAGGACCGCGGCTTCGGCCGGGCTGGTCCAGTTCGCCAAATGGGCGTTGGCGTCCGTGGTGCTTAGCGCGGCTGCGGTGATTGGGTTCTGGCCCGGTCCGTCAGGCAAGCAAGACCGGGGCCTGGCGCCCGCTCCACCTCCCCGGCCAGCCGCGCACGTTGAAAGCCCGAAACACGGGCAGCTCCCTGAATCCGAGGCCCCATCGTCACCACTGCCCGGCGCCATCCCGCCTCTGAGTATCTCGGGCCATGTGCAGGATTCCGACACGAGTGAGGGCATTGAAGGGGTGGCGGTCGGTCTTGCGTCGCGCGCGGAGTTGGACCAGGGCCGTGCCCCCTGGCGCAGTGTCCAAACCGATGCGTCAGGAAAGTATGAGTTTAACGGACTGGGGCCAGGCGTCTTCGCCGTGCGCGTGGTCAGTGCGCGCGGGTTTGCCCGTGGCGCGCTGCCGGCGCAAAGCGAAGCCGTCCTGACTGAAGACGGCGCCCCGCCCACTAATTTTTTATTGCGGCGCGGCATCACCGTCTCCGGACGCGTGCTGGACGCCTCCAATCAGCCGGTGCCGGGCGCCCGGGTGGACGCCGCGGTGCGCGAAGGGCTGAAGCCCCGCAATACCACGGACACTGGCCCGGAGGGGGAGTTTGAGCTTTACGGGTTTGACGCGGGTAATGTGGTGCTCCTCCAAGCCTACACGGAGACCGCCCTCTCCGCGCCGGCAGGCCCTTTCGAACTGGCGGGGCCGCTGGAAGTGACCGTGCAACTCGAAGCGCCCTTATCGATTTCAGGGGCCGTCATGGATGGGGCGGGCCGTCCCCTCGCGGACCTGGTCGTCACGGCCCGGCCGCTCCCGGAATATTGGTTCGTCACCCAAAACCGCGCGGCCACGGATGGGGCCGGCGCCTTCACCCTGGGAGAATTGTGGCCCGGGCGTTACGCGTTCGCGATTGCGGACAAGACTAAGATTCTCTATCAGGTCATCAGCCCGGACGAGATCGAAGTGCGCCGAGACGCAGCGGGGCCGGTCACGGTGGTTGTGGAACAGCCCCACACCCTGCGTGTGTCTGGGCGCGTGCTGAATCCAGCGGGGAAAGGGGTGCCTGACGCTGCCATCGCCCTCCTTCTGCCGGACGGCGCCGCCCAATACACCACGACGGACGCTCAAGGCGCCTACATGCTGTCGGGCGTGCCCGAAGGCGTTCATCTGGTGGAGGTGAAGCATCCAGACTTCGTAACGTTGCATGATCACTCTGTCCGGGCGGGCGACACGAACGTGGTCCTGACGCTGGCGCCCGCGGAGGCGCTAACACTTCAGGTGCTGGACGCGGCAAGTGGCAGCCCCATCCCGGATTTCTTGATGCTGCTGACGGAGCAGCGCTTTGACACGATATGGAAGGCGCCCCTTGAACGCATGGTCCCGGTCCACGCTCCGGGGGGCAGTTATCAAATACGGCTGCCCAATGCCGCCATCGCCACGGTCATCATCAAAGCCGCCGGACACGCCCTGCACATGGCCGACCTCTCGCCGCACGCCGGCTTGGATTTGACGGTGCGATTGCAGAGCGGCAAGTCGATCCAGGGAAGGGTCATTGACAGCCGCGGCAGTCCGGTGGCCGGCGCAAGAGTCTACGTGGACCACATCGCGCCGCCGCTGGAACAACAGACAGCGCTGGCGGTCACGGGCGTGGATGGTCTGTTTCTTTTGGACACGCTCAGCCCCGACGTGTCCCTGATTTCCGCCGCTGCGCCCGGGCTCGCCCCCGGCTGGAGCAGGTTGAAGGAAATAGATGTAAGGCAAGACATCATTATCCAATTGGATTTGCCGGGGACTGTGGCGGGGCAGGTGCTGGTGGGCGGCCACCCCGGAGCAAACTTGGAGGTGCTCGCCGTTTATGCGGACATCTCACTTCCCGCCGGGATTGGCGCTCGCACGGACGCTGAAGGCCGCTTTCGCATTAGCGCCCTGGCCCCTGGGGCGGTAGAACTCGAATTCCGGTGGCCTTCGGAAGTGGGGGAATCCGATCTTCTCGGGACCGCCCCAGTCATCGTCGCCGCCGATCAAGCGACGCCGGTCGAGGTCTCCTTCTGATGGCGCTGTTCACAGAGTAACAGCAAGACAACATCAGGGTGGCATGCCCAGGCCCCTTCGGCCAGGGCATGTTGCAGGAACAAGGACTGCGCCAAGAGTGCACGCCCTGCCCCGAAGACGGCGTCGTCTCACACCCCCTCGCGGCGCCGCATTTCCTGCCGTTTGCGGCCGCTGCGCTGGTAGAGCGGCGCCATGAAGGGGCCGACGGGCGGGAAGATATCGACGGTGCGGGCGATCCAGGTCTTCAGTCGAGGCACGTGTACTTCGTAGGGTTTGTGCCGCAACGCGCGGACCAGGACCGCGTCCTCAATATCTTTCACGGTAAGAATGGAGTGCCCGGAAAAGAACATTTGGGCCGCGTCGTTATTCACTTGGTTGTCCAACATCGGCGTCTGTACGGTCGAGGGGCAGATGGCCGTCACGTACACCCCTTTGGGCCGCAGTTCCATGGCCGCGGCGAGAGAATAGCCGCGCACGGCATATTTGCTGGCGCAATAGACCGACAGCCCCGGCACCGGCACAAGACCGGCAATCGAGGCGATGTTGATGATGTGGCCGTGGTGGCGTTGCACCATGTGTTCGGCGCTGACGCGTGTGCCGTAGATAACACCCTTGATGTTCACATCGACCTGCAGGTCGATCTCCCGCTGTGGGCTTTCCTCGGCCCAGGAGGCCAAGAGCAGGCCCGCGATATTCATCGTGACGTCCACGCCGCCCATGGCTTCCACCGCCTGCCCAAACACCATGAGCCATTCGTCGTAGCGGGTGACGTCCAACCCCAGAAGATGGACGCGATCCTGCGGCCAGCCCAGTTCTGATGCGGCCTGCCGGAGGGCCTCGTGGTTCAAGTCGGTGGCACAGACTTGGTTGCCTTGCTTCAGCAAGACATCGGTCAGGTGTCTGCCGATACCGCTCGCGCTACCCGTGATAAAAAATGATTGAGTCATGGCATTCCCCTCCCCCAAACGGCTAAGCCACCCTGAATCTGGACATCAACTGATATTATAGCAGATGCGGACAGTTGCGGCGTGGGAAAAGGTGGAATGGGAAGTGAGGACTCAGAAACCAAGAACCCAGAATTGCAGAGGTACGTCAGAGGAGCGGAAGCCGAATGGGAGTGAGGGGGTGCAAGTGTTTCGTGCAGCTACGTTTCAATGAAGTTTGCAGGTTAGGTTCTCCTGATAATTTATGCAGTAGTTTAGATTGCAAGAATAGGCCCGAAGTCAGCAAATTTGACAGGCATTTTTGACATTTGTGCCCCGATTCCACAAGATACTGGTGTCAAAGGACTTACAAACGCTAAATATTGCGGTCTCAGTTGTCCCCGATGACCATTCCTGCTATAATAACCTTGTTTTCTCCACCTTCCCTTTTCACTTCGGTTAAGTTGAGGAATATCAAATGGCTAACGCGAAGGGTACCGAGCCGCCAGGCACTTATGGAGCAGATGCGATTCAGGTGCTCGAAGGCCTCCAGGCGGTCCGGAAACGGCCCGCCATGTACATTGGCGACACGAGCACCCGCGGCTTGCACCACCTCGTCTACGAAGCCGTTGACAACAGCATTGACGAGGCGCTGGCGGGTTACTGCACCGAAGTCAGTGTTAAGATACACATTGATAATAGCGTGTCCATCATTGACAACGGCCGCGGTTTTCCCGTGGCGAATCATCCCAAATACCGGAACAAGTCGGCGCTCGAAGTGTGCATGACCGTCCTGCACGCGGGCGGTAAATTCGACAAGAATTCCTACAAGGTTTCTGGCGGGCTGCATGGCGTGGGTATCTCTTGCGTGAACGCGCTGTCGAAGTGGCTGGAGGCCGAGGTGAAGCGCGACGGGTTCACGTGGTTCATGAGCTTCGAGCGCGGCGATCCAAAGGGGCCGCTCGAAAAACGCGGCAAGGCGCGCGGCACCGGAACGCGTGTCACGTTCCTTCCGGATGCCGAAATATTCTCGGATACCGTTTTTAACGCGGAAACGCTCTTGAACCGCCTGCGCGAACTGGCCTTCCTGAATAAGGGGCTCAAAATCATTTTTGAAGACGAGCGCGCCGATGCCGAGGCCACGGTCATGCAGTACAAGGGGGGAATCCTCGAGTATGTCGAGTGGCTCAACCGGAACAAGGAGCCGCTGCACCGCAAGCCCATTTATTTTGAATCGGTCCGCGACGATGTCGAAGTCGAGGTGGCGCTTCAGTATTCGACCGCCTACACCGAAACGGTCTCCAGCTTCGCCAACAACATCAATACACACGAAGGCGGCACGCACCTGAGCGGGTTCCGCGCGGGCTTGACCAAGAGTCTCAACGAATACGCCAAGAAGAACAGCCCGTCGAAGAAGGGCAACGCGGAAGGCGTTACGGGCGATGACGCGCGCGAAGGGTTGACCGCCATCATCAGCGTGCGCGTGCGCGAGCCCCAGTTCGAAGGCCAGACGAAAATGAAGCTGGGCAACAGCGAAGTGCAGGGCATCACGAATTCGCTGGTTTACGAGGGCCTTCAAACGTATTTTGAAGAGAACCCAAGCGTCGCCAATCGGATTGTGAGCAAGTGCATTGAGGCGGCGCGCGCGCGGGAAGCGGCGCGCAAAGCACGTGATCTGACGCGGCGCAAGGGCCTGCTCGACTCGATTGGGCAAGCGGCGAAGCTGGCGGATTGCTCGGAGAAAGACCCGGCGATGTGCGAGATATTCATCGTCGAGGGCGACAGCGCCGGCGGTTCGGCCAAGCAGGGCCGCGACCGGCGCTATCAAGCCGTGCTGCCCCTGCGTGGCAAGGTCCTCAATGTCGAAAAAGCTCGCGTGGACAAGATGTTGAACAACACCGAAATCCGCTCGCTCATCACGGCGCTGGGCGTGGGTTTTGGCGAGGACGATTTCAACATCGCCAACCTGCGCTATCACAAGGTCATTATTATGACCGACGCCGACGTCGACGGCGCGCACATCCGCACGCTGCTGCTCACCTTCTTCTTCCGGCAGATGAAAGAACTGATCCGGCGCGGCCATCTCTACATCGCGCAACCCCCGCTCTATCAGATTAAGATCGGCAAGAAATCCCGCTATGTGAACACAGACACGGAGTTCGAGGCCTTCATCCTGGAAAATATCCTTGAGGACGTCAAAGTGACCGCGGCGAATGGCAAGGACGATCGCTACACGGTGCGCACCGACAACTTGCTCAAGGCCATGCGCGCCGCGCGCGATCGTGACCGCATGTTCTCCCGGCTCCAGCGTGTCTACGGCGTGACGCGCGAAATGGTCGAAAAGGGACTGGCGCTGCCCCGCGAGAAATACATTGATGTGTCCAGACTCTCGGCAACGGAACTGGCCGAGCTGTTCGGCGACGCACACATCATCAATACCGAGGAAGTGCAGGGGGACTTGCTCGCCGCTGAAAATGGCAATGGAAAATCGCGCGGCAACGGCCACGAGCGGCCCGTCCGCAAGGCGGGCCAGGTTGACTTGGCGTTTTTCAAGAGCCACGAGTTTAGCGTGCTGCTTACGCACATGGAGCCGCTCAGCGCCGTGGGATCGCCGCCCTACCGCGTCGAGGGCAAGGGAAAGAAAGAGGACCAGGTTTTCGAGACCAACGACGTCCTCGCGCTGCACCAGTATCTGATGACCACGGGCCGCAAGGGCCTCACGATCCAGCGCTACAAAGGCTTGGGCGAAATGAACCCCGAGCAGTTGCTCGAAACCACCATGGACCCGACCAATCGTACCCTGCTGTAAGTTTCCGCCGAAGACGAAGCCGCCGCGGATTTCATGTTCACCACGCTCATGGGTGACCTTGTCGAGCCGCGCAAGGAATTCATCGAGAAACACGCCGCCGAAGTGCAGAACCTGGACGTTTAACAAAGACGAGGACGAACCGCGGATGACGGAGATAACCGCAGATGGTGAACCGGCCAGGTGAGCAATCGAACCACGGAGCGCACGGAGAACACGGAGAAAGGAACTTCGAATAAGTACTTTGGTGGACAAGACCACTGGAGAGGCGCGCGCCAACAAGAAATTCAAGGTTTGTAATACAGATCCCATGGAGAAGGAAGCACCAAGCCCGGAGCGGGAGACGAGGGGAGGCAGTGCTATATGCGAGAGCGAGACGAAGCGTTTTTCTTGCACGCCGACTTGAAGACGCAGCGCAGGCTGTACGCCAAGGTGGCGGCAATGACACCGGACGAGCGATTTGCCAAAGGTATCGAAATGTCCAATGCCGCTCGCAACGCACACCTTCAATGGATTAGCACGGAATATCCTTCCTTCAATGAAGGCGAAGTGCGAAGGGAGTATCTTCGGGCAATCTTGACGGAACAAGAATTCAGCGTCTTCTATCCCCATGACGAGTATAGACCGGCCGGTTATAAACCATACGAAAGCCATGAGCCGTGGCGGTACATCACTCTTTTGTACGAGCAGGAACTCGAGAACAGAAGCGAAACGCCGGTTGGGTGAGATCAGTGCAAAAGGCCACAAATAGGGACCGCATAACCCATGGAATTTAAGGATCGAATTAAACCCGTTGCCATCGAGCAGGAACTGAAGACCTCGTTCCTCGATTACTCGATGAGCGTTATCGTGAGCCGGGCCTTGCCGGACGTGCGCGACGGGTTGAAGCCGGTGCACCGGCGCATTCTCTACGCGATGCACGAACTCGGCCTCTACCACAACAAGGGCTACCGCAAATCCGCGGCCATCGTCGGTGAGACGATGGGTAAATACCATCCCCACGGCGACGCGGCGATCTACGACACGCTGGTGCGCATGGCGCAGCCGTGGAACATGCGGTACCCGATCGTGGACGGGCAAGGGAACTTCGGTTCCGTTGATGGCGACAGCCCTGCGGCCATGCGGTACACCGAATCGCGCATGGAAGACATCACCGCGGAGATGCTTAAAGACATTGAAAAAGACACGGTCGACATGCAGCCGAACTACGACGAGCGCGAGAAGGAACCGCGCGTGCTGCCCTCGGCTTTCCCGAATCTGCTGGTCAACGGGTCTTATGGCATCGCGGTCGGCATGGCGACCAGTTGCCCGCCGCACAACCTCACGGAGGTGTGCGACGCGGTGACGTATTTTATCGAGCAACCCGAGGCCACGCCGCGCGACCTGATGAAGTTCGTCAAGGGGCCGGACTTCCCCACCGGCGGCATCATCTGCGGTAAGGAGGGCATCAAGCAGGCGTATCTGACGGGACGCGGGCGCGTCACGGTGCGCGCGAAGGTGGCCATCGAGCAGCAGGAAAAGGCCGGCAAAGAAAGCATCATCGTCCAGGAGATCCCGTATCAGGTCAACAAGACCAAGCTGATCGAGAACATCGCCGAGTTGGTCAAGAGCAAGGCGGTCGAGGGCATCAGCGACATGCGCGACGAGTCCGACAAGGACGGGATGCGCATTGTGATCGAGGTGCGACGCGGCGAAGAGCCGCAACTTGTATTGAACCAGTTGTACAAGCACACGGCGATGCAGAGCACGGCCAGTGTCATCATGCTCGCGTTGGTGAACAACCAGCCGCGCATTCTGAACCTGCGCGAATTGATCTACTACTACGTCGAGCACCGCGCCGAAATCATCGAGCGGCGTACGCGCTTTGACCTGAACAAGGCCGAGGCGCGCGCCCATATTGTCGAAGGTCTGCTCAAGGCCATCGATCATATTGATGAAGTGATCGCGATTATCCGCCAGTCCGAGAATGTCGATACGGCGCGCGAGCAATTGATCGCCCGCTTCAAGTTCACCGAAGTACAGGCGAACGCCATTCTCGCCATGCGCCTGCGCGCCTTGACGGGCCTCGAGCGCGAGGAACTCGAACAGGAATACCGCGATCTGCTCAAGGAAATCGAGCGTCTGATGCACATCTTGTCGAGCGACAAAACCATTCGGGCGGAAATCCTCAAGGAAATCAAGGTCATCCGGGACAAATACGGTGATGAGCGCCGCACGGAAATCCTCGCTGAACTCGATGATTTCACCGTGGAAGACTTAATCGCCGACGAATTGATGGTCGTGACGATCTCGAACGAAGGTTACATCAAGCGGCTGCCCGTAAGCACCTACCGCAAGCAACGGCGCGGCGGGCGCGGCGTGAGCGGCATGGAAACAAAAGAAGAAGATTTCGTGCGCGACCTTTTCATCGCGTCCGCGCACCAGTACATGCTCTTCTTCACCAACCTCGGTCGCGTCTACTGGCGCAAAGTGCACGAGTTGCCCAAGGCCAGCCGCACCGCGCGCGGCCGCGCCATTGTCAACGTGTTGAACCTTGGCAGCAACGAGCGCGTCACCGCTTCGTTGCCGGTGCGCGACCTGAACGAGGAAGGCCGCTTCGTCTTTATGGTCACCTTGCGCGGTACCGTGAAGAAGACGGCCCTCAAGGCGTTCAGCAATCCACGTCAAGCCGGCATCATCGCGCTCGAACTCGACAAGGGCGACGACCTGATAGACGTGCAACTTACGTCCGGCGAAGACAACATCCTCATCGCCACGCATGAAGGCATGGCCATCCGTTTCCCCGAAAAGGACGTGCGCCCCATGGGGCGCACCGCGCGCGGCGTGATTGGCATCCGCCTCGACAAGAACGACTACGTCGTCGGCGTCTCCCTCGCCCGTGACGAAATGACCGTACTCAGCGTAACGGAAAATGGCTTCGGCAAGCGCACGAAAGTGGGCGAGTACCGCCTGCAACACCGGGGCGGCCAGGGCATCATCAATATCAAGACCACGGACCGCAACGGAAATGTCGTGGGCATGCTCACGGTCGATGACGACGACGAAATCGTTGTTGTTGCGACCGACGGCGTCGTCATTCGCATGGCCGTCAGAGACATGCGCGCGATTGGCCGCAACACGCAAGGCGTAAAGGTCATGACGCCTTCCCCCGGGGCCAAAGTCAGCGCGGTCGCCTGTGCGCTCGCCGAGAAGAAGGAAGACGAGGCCACCGCCGCCGTGCCGGTCAGCCCAAGCGCGAGCGAAGACGAAACCGACGACTCGGAAGAGTAACGCCCAAAGGTCGATTCGCTCTGTGGGGCGTTGCGCACATCCACGTTAGCGAGAATATCCGCCGTAGGTCTTTCGCAGCAGGCGCGCCGTTACAGGCTTTACAAGGGCTCGATCAGTTGCATGTCGACGGGGGGCCTGGTGGTTGCATCACTGGCCGGGACGGGCGCCGTTGCTTCGTCCTCGACGTGGGCCACATAGGAGGGGGGACTGGTGCCTTTGACATAGGCTTCCTGGTAGTTGCCGCCGGCAACGCCGGACTTGCGGTCGATGGCGAAGAAGTCCACGCCAAACGGCACTTCAAATTCACGGACAGGCAGTCCTTCCTCCGCACCCAGCATGAATTCCGTCCAGATGGGCACGGCGATGCCGCCGCCGGTAAACTCGCGGGTGGCGCCCAGCGAACTGTAGTCGGCATAGCCCAGCCAGACGACACACGTGAAGTACGGCGTGAACCCGCAGAACCAGACGTCGCGGCTGTCGTTGGTCGTGCCCGTCTTGCCCGCCCGCGGCCGGCCAAGCGCCTGGGATTTGGCGCCGGTGCCGTATTGAGCGGCGGCCGAGAGCATGTGCGCGACCACATAGGCCACCGCTTCGTCC
>JACPGD010000163.1 GCA_016182645.1 Candidatus Hydrogenedentota bacterium
AAGCCCGGCATCGAATTCACCGAGGACATCGTGCAGGAGCAACTCGACCGGAGGCGCCCCGGCCAAAGCAAAGTGGTGACGCAAAGGAAAGAGCCCGACACGATTCAGATCCTTTCCGGCGTTTTTGAGGGCAAGGCCACCGGCGCGCCTATTGCCATGGTCATCTACAATCAGGACCAGCGCTCGAAAAGCTACGACAACATCAAGGACGTTTTCCGGCCCGGCCACGGCGATTTCACGTTCTACATGAAATACGGCTTTCGCGATTATCGCGGCGGCGGGCGTCAATCCGGCCGCGAGACGGCTTGCCGCGTGGCCGCGGGCGCGGTGCCCATGAGATTGCTCAGGGAACATGGTATCCGTATCGTCGCGCATGCGGTCGAGGTGGCGGGGATCAAGGCCGAAACCTGCGACTACGACGCCATCGAGACCAACCCCGTGCGCTGCGCCGACCCCATCGCGGCGCAGAAGATGGAACAGGCCATCCTGGCCGCACGCGCGGACCGCGATTCCGTCGGCGGCATCATCCAACTCGAGGTGCACGGCCTGCCGCCGGGTCTGGGCGATCCCATTTTCGGGAAACTTGACGCGCGCCTATCCAGCGGCATTCTCACGATCGGCGCCACCAAAGGGGTCGAAATTGGCACCGGCTTTGCCTTGGCGAACATGCGCGGCAGCGAGGCCAATGACCGCATGCACGATGGCGCGTTCCTGTCTAACCACCACGGCGGCATCCTCGGCGGCATCTCGACCGGCGCGCCGATTATCATGCGCATCGTCGTCAAGCCCACCGCCTCCATCGCCAAGCCGCAAGCCACCATGAACGAGCGGAACGAGAATATTGAGATTGAAGTCTTGGGCCGCCACGACCCCTGCATCGTCCCGCGCGCAATCCCGGTCGTGGAGAATATGGCCGCAGCCATCCTGCTCGATGCGTGGGAAGTCCAGGCCCGGCTCAATCAGGCATGGGCAATGCAGTATCCATCGCCAATGGATTGACGACAAATGCAATTCCACTAACGTGAACCTATGAACGCTTCACTTAGCCCCGAAGGGGGCGTCCGCGAGTAGCCGGGGGTAAAGCGCAACGGCACCCCCGGACAGCGTGCACCCTCAATGTCCGTCCTGAAAGGGACGGCGGCAACACGTCAAAGAGTCTCTTCAGGACGAATTGCGGAAGTTATTGCGCGCGCACGACATCGAATTTAATGAACGCTACATTTGGGATTGAATCGTAATCCTGCGCCCCACCAGGGCGCGGACGGGGGGCATTGGCGATCCGGGGGTTCCGCTGTGCTTTACCCCCGGCTACTCGCGGACGCCCCTCTGGGGCTGAAAAGTGCAAGAAAAGAGGAACATGGTCTTTCGTGTTCAATTCAAATCCGGCGTCTTCGGGGGTTCAAAGCCGGGCTGGAGAACTTCGGTCTGGGTGTGGCGCGGGACCATGTGTTCTTCTTTCAGGCGGCGTGGGGTGAGTTTGTCGCCAATCGCGGCGCCGCGTCGCGCGTTCTCGATGGTGTAGAAAAACTTGGTCGGGCCCTCATTGAGCGTGAGGGTGCCATTGATAATGACCGGTTCTTCCACCAGATCCACGCCCTCGCTTTCGGCCATGTGTACGAGCACGACGTGGCTGATGGGGGGAATCTGGCAGAAGTAGCATTCGATGGGCAGCGGCAACAGGATGAACTCGGTCATGCCGCGGAACTGATCGAGGGGCTGCATGAAACCGACAAGGTTTACATGCTCGCCATTGTGAGACCGGAGTTGGTCAAGGAAAGACGGGCCTTTGCGGGCACTGCCCTTCGTGTCGGTGAGCAGTTTCCAGTCAAGCAGTTCAAACCCCTTGTTGATCTGTTCCTTTTCCGCCTGGCGGCGCAGCGCATCCATTCGCCGCGCCAAGTCGTTGCGCTGAAAGTTGTAGTTGGCAAAGGCCACCAGCGCCAGCACCACGACCACCCCAAAGATGACAAACAGATCTCGCTTGGCTCGACGTCTCACGGAATAATACCTCTTGATAGATAATAGTTTATAGGGACTTGCCCCAATTCTGATGAAAGAATGATACCACTTTCCCGCAGTCTAGGGAAAATGCTGCCTGCCGCTTGCACTCTCGCTCTTCCGTCCGTTGCATCCTTTCCGTCCTCTTTGTCATTTCCGCTCAGCGCTCCGCAAGATCGCGCGCGACATCGCTGTCATACGCCTGCCAGGCAGGCAGTATTCCCGCGAGAATGCCCACCAGCGCGACGGTGGCGAAGGCCGTGATTTCATCGGGGACAATGCCGAAGGTAGTGATGATCAGTCCAAAACGTTGCGCGAGCACCTGGCCCAAGGCGAACGTGACCACGTTGCCGAGGAACCAGCCGGCGACGATACCGAGTACGGTGACGAGGAAGGCCTCGATGAGAACGGCGCCGAAAATCTCCCAGGACGACGCGCCCAGCGCGCGCATGATCGCCAGATCGCGGCGGCGCTGCAGGATGGAAAGGTAAAGCCCTATGAGAATCGAGAGGGACGATACGACGACGACAAGGTAGCCAATGGCCAGCAGTATGGTCTTGGCCGTGTTCAGCAACTTGTCATAGAGATCGCTGATGACCTTCACTGGAATCGCGGACATCACGCGGTATTTCTGGCTCAGAATCTCCTGGAATTGATAGCGGTAGCCGGGGCTGGAAAGCTGAAGGAGGATGGAGGTAATCATCGTCTTCGGATCGACCTCGTCTCCGGTGGCCGACTCGGAGTGTCCTTCATGGGCATGCCACACCGATTCCAAGGGCGTGTAAATGGCGCGGTCGAAAGGGGAATCCGAGGGTTTCAGAATGCCGACCACCTTATACGGCATGTCAGAGTGGTTAATGACGTTCAAGTCGCCCATATCGATCATGCCATGGGTGCTGATAAACGTCTCTTCGAGTGGCAAGCCGGTCTGCCGGGCCACCGCCGCCCCGAGGACGACTTCCATGGGCTGCTCCGGATAGCGGCCAGCGGCCAGAGCGAAAGGCGCGCGTTCCACGCCATACGTGTTCACCCATTTGTGGTCAAAGAGTTCACGCGTGACGCCGGCGATGCGGAACCCGGCATAGCTGTCACCGAGATTGACCGGAAACGCCTTTTCGACGTATTCCGTTTCGCTGCTTATCTGGTCAAGCAACTTGATGTCGATGTTGCCTGTGGGATTGTCCATGAAATAGACGCTGCTGAGGACCAGTTGCAGCGGGCTGCCCGGCGCGCCCACGACCAAGTCAAAGGCTTGCCCTTCTTCCTCGAAGCGCTTGCGCGTCTCTTCGCGCAGGGTCAACACCGCGGCGATCAGTCCCACGGCCAGCGCCACCGAGAGGATGGTCAGAATGGTGGTGAGCTTCCGGTTCCAGAGGTAGCCCCACGCGATGTGCCACAGGCTCATGCCGCTTCCTCCGAAGTGACGAGTCCCGTGCACTCAAAGATGTTTGGCAGCCGTTCCGCCAGGCGGCGTTCGTGCGTCACCATCAGGAGCGTCACCTCTTGCTCCGCGCACATTTCGAGCAGCAGATTCATCACCGCCGCGGCGTTCTTTGGGTCCAAGCTGCCCGTTGGCTCGTCCGCCACGATGAGCCTCTGCTTGTTCGCCAGCGCCCGCGCGATAGCCACGCGCTGCTGTTCGCCCACGCTCATCGTGCCCGGTTTGCTGTGCAGCCGCTGGCCGAGGCCGACCCGCTTCAAGAGTTCGGTCGCGCGCGGCTTCCACTGCGACGAAGGGACAGTGTCGCTGAAACGCATGCCGAGCATTACGTTCTGCAGCGCCGAGAAGGGAGTGAGCAGGTTGAACGTCTGAAAGATGAACCCAAGCCGCTCCCCGCGGAATTGATCGAGTTTGCCCTCGGAAAGGCCCTGGATTTCAATGCCATCGACAGCGATTTTGCCGGAATCCGGGCGCAGCAAACCCGAGATCAGGTTCAGCATGGTGCTCTTGCCACAGCCGCTGGGGCCCCATAGCGCCGTGTGTTGTCCCGGCGCAGCGTGGAAACGCTCGCAAAAAAAGACCACACCCGGCCCGAGCGTGCGGCGACATTGCTCCAGAGTTACCATGCCTGTCCTCCAGGTCTTTGTGGTAGTAACAAGATGCGTACCAACGGCGCGTCTCCGGAGGGACGCGCGGAGAGAGAGACGTCCAAACGAGAAAGCGTTCAGCGCCCTTCTTGTAGTATGCTACACGCTCGTTGGGTCAATCCACCCGCTGCGCACGCGGCGTCCCCGCTGCGTCTCCGGAAGCGCGACGAGGACGTCGCATCTCCGAAATTCGCAAACCTGGGACTGTCCCGCCAGCAATCTCGTAACTCGTTACTCGGAACTACCCATGCACGTACGCCTAGGCATCAATACCGGCTTTGCCATTAACCGTTTCCCCGAACCCGACGACTGGACCAGCGTCGTCGCGGATGAACTTGGCCTGAACATTGTGCAATTCACCGCGGACCTGCTGAATCCCTCGCTGCCGGAAAACGTGGTGCGGCGGCAGACGGAACTGGTCCGCGACGCCTGCGCCCACAAGGGCATCCGCGTCGAGTCAACCTTCACCTCGCAGTTCACGCGCGTCAATCACCTCCTGCATCCTGATCCCGATACGCGCCGGGCGTGGGTGACGTGGTTCAAGCAGTTTTTTGATCTTTCCGCCGCGCTCGGGGCCGAAGGCTCGGGGAGCCACTTTGGCATTCTGCCGGTGCGCGACAATGAAAGCCCGGCCGTGCGCGAGCAACGGATTGCGGCGGGCGTGGAGGCCTGGCGTGAGTTGTCGGAACATGCCGCCGGGTTAGGCATGAGGTACGTCATGTTCGAGCCGATGTCCGTGACGCGCGAATTGGGCGAGACCATCGCCGCGACTGAAGCTCTCTTGCAACGCTGCACGGACTTCGCCGTGCCCATGCTGCTGTGTCTGGACGTCGACCATGGCGATTTGCAATCCCCCAATGCCGACGACACCGACGCCCATGCCTGGATCCGCGCGTTCGGCACGCGTTCGCCCGTGATCCATATCAAGCAGAGTTTGCGCGACAAAGGCGGCCACTATCCCTTCACCGCGGCTTACAACCAGCGCGGCAAGATCGTGCCCGAAGAAATCCTTCAGACGATGCGGGAGGCGGGCGTGCAGGACTGCACGCTGCTCCTCGAGATTTCCCACCGCGAACGCTGGCCCAGTGACTACACCGTCGTGCGGGACTTGAAGGAATCTGTGGAATATTGGCGGCCGGCAATCTCGAACATGAGAACGTGAGAACGTGAGAACGTGCAGGCGCCGCCCCTGTTGTCCCGAGTCCCAGTTCCCAGTTCCGCCAACTCGCAACCCGAAACTCGCAACCCGCAACTCGCAGCTCGCAACTACCCCTCCGCCACCTCGTGCGAAAGAATCAGCAGATCGTGGAGGCGGCCATCCTGTCCCTTGAGCCAATCCGCGAGCAAAGCGTCCACTTTGAAGCCCAAGCTCTCGAACATCTTCCGGATGTGAGGTTGATCACGGGGAATATTGACGATCAGCCGCTCCAGACTCTGCTCGCGGGCAATCTGAAAGACTTCACCGAGCAGGCGGGCGCCCAGGCCGGTGCCACGGTAGGCTTTGAGGACAAAGATGCGGATTTCCCCGTGGTGCCTGGTCCAGAGCAGTTCGTTGTGGTGCAGGCTGCAGTAGCCAATGATTCCGCCCTCCTCATTGACGGCAAGCACACTTAGTGTCCGGCCCCGCTCAATGTTCTCCAGCCATTCGTTGATCACCTCGGGCTGGCGGATGTCCATGCGCAGGAAGATGATGTCGTCCGGTTCAAGGGTGCGCGTGAAGGCGCGTACCGCCGGCGCGTCCGTGGCGGACATCAGGCGAAACGTGATCCGGGCCGTGCCGAAGCGATCACTCCAGGGGAAAGCGCGTTTGGTTTCCAGGTGCGTTGACACAAAAATCCTCCCCGCTCCGGCAGCCCGTATCAACTGCCTGAAGAGAAGCCCCATGCCCAATAGGTCTCGAAGCGCCAAGCTGGCAAACTCTCAGACACGCGCCCCCATGGGTGCGCCAGCCTTGACGCGCTGGCAGTCTACATTGCCGCAGCGGCAGCGGCCTTCGGCATCACCCGCTTGCGCGGCTTGGCCTTCGCCACTTTCCTGGCCACGACTTTTTTTGACGCGACAACCTGTTTCCCGTCCTGCACCCGCTTGACGTATTCGGACAGATGCTCGAAGGACTTGTCCACCGTCTTCAGG
Organism: Candidatus Hydrogenedentota bacterium; assembly: GCA_016182645.1. Taxonomy (GTDB): domain Bacteria; phylum Hydrogenedentota; class Hydrogenedentia; order Hydrogenedentales; family JACPGD01; genus JACPGD01. Next base: position 6,220 of record JACPGD010000163.1, read on the forward strand.
AATTCGCGCCGGCTGCCCTGCAGCATCCGGGTCCACTCGTCCACAACGGCTTTGCCTTCTTTCGGCATCCATGACGCGTTGCCGATGTAGTCCTTCAAGAGTTCTTCCGTCTGCTTCTGCAGCTTGTCGATCATCTTGAAGGCATTGTCGAAGGTCGTCTTCTCGAAATCGATCACGGACAGGGCCAGCTTCGCCGCGCGCTTGCGCGTCTGGTCCGCGGTTTCCTCCGCGCGCTTCGAGATACGATCCCCCAGTTCTTCGGCCTGTTCCGAAAGACGCTCGATCGGGCTCTTTGCCGCCTTCTTCTTTGCTTTCACGGCTGCCATCTTGTCGTACTCCTTGTTCCTTGGGGACACCGTCCCCCCTCAGGTGACCACAACGTTTGTATGTGTACACGCCGCCGCTTCGGCCGGACGTGGTAAGGGCGAGAACGCAGGCACTTTGTCTGAAAGCAGAAACGCCGGGTCGTGGAAGAGTCTCTTCCATTGGCGTTCACGGGCATATTCGAGCAACAGGTCAAAAAACGGACCACGCAGGCACGGCAGCGGCAAGGCGCCGTCGAGTGCCCGGTCGGTATTGGACCGGTCAAAACGCGTTTCATCCAGCATATACGGCAAGTACGTGCGCAGTTGCATATGCGCGACCCTCTCCAGGCGGGTCGGGCGCTCCCCCAAGTCCGGCACCATTGCAAGCGGCATGTTGCCCCCGAGTAACGTGTTCGCCCACTGGAATATATCATCCTGCGTCGGCGGATCGTCGTTCGTCAAATGGTAGGTCCTCCCCGAAGGACCTTCTCGCTTGATAATATGCCAGATTGCGTCCGCTGTCCAGTCCGCCGGCACCAGGTTTTTCGTGCAGGCCGGCGCCATGACAAACCGGGTGACGCCTTCCGGCCGCAGGCGGCCGGTCGCAATGGCATCGACGATCCGAAGGAACCCATAAAAATTCAGGAATTGAACGATGTGACCATCCTTCAGTGCGCCAACGATAATCGAGGGGCGTAAAATGGCGCCGGCGATCCGGCCACTGCCCATGCTCTCCCGGACCAGTTGTTCACAGTGTGCCTTGCTGCGTTCATACACGTTGGTAAAGCTCGTGCCATTCTTGACGGTGTGCTCCTGGCGGACACCGTCATGGGCGCCCGCCACGTAGGCCGTGCTCACATAGTAGAGCGGCACCTGCGCGTCCGTCAGGATCTCCAATAGATTGTGCGTGCCGCGCACATTCGTGTCCCAGACCAGGGTGTCCTGGTTGGATTCAAAACTGACGGAAGCCGCGCAATGAATTACCAGATGAATGGAGGAGCAGAGGCGGGCAAGCTCTCCCGGAGGGAGATTAAAGAACCGTTGCCGGACATCCGAGCGGATGACCTCGATGGCGCCCGCCTCTTCGGGCGAACCGGTCAGGGCCAGCACGCGCTGAAGCCGGTGGCGGGCCTCGGCTACCGATTGGTCCCGCATCAGAACCACAGGGCGGTAGCCCTCCTCGAGCGCCTTGGCCAGCACAAAGCTACCCAGGATTCCGGTCGCCCCCGTGATCAGCACCCGCTCGCTCGCCATCCTGCCTGTTCCTCTGAGGGCCAGGGCGCGCCCCCGTTCCCACCGGGCATACAGCTCCGTCGTTGCTGATGCACAAAACGTGCCAGTTTTGGGAGTGCTCCGGCATTGGCGTAGAAAGACTTACGTGGATTATGCTTACCGGTAGGTAGGATCGATTCCATCGTAAACGCAAAGTGCATAAAATGCGCAATCATGTGCAGGACAATTGTGTGCAAAAAAGTGAAAGGCGATTTTGGGAGGGCGAGCGTACCCGCGAGCCGGTTGCATGACCGTGAAAGCTCAATATCTCGCGGTTTTCAAGCGGTTCGCGGATACGCTCGCCCTCTCAGCGACCGTTTCCGCAACGGGAGTAGCTTAACCGGGTACAAGAATTGCGGAAGAGCAACCGGCGGCAAGGGAGTGCAAGATGGATACGCCAAAGCTGAAAGATGCCATACTGGAGTTCTATCGGGGCGAACTGCGCCGCCGCTATCAATTAGAAAACGTCCGCCACTTTCCCCATTTTGACGAGATCGAGGACCTTCAGATTGAGGCTTTGCGGGAATTTTTCCTGGATCGTATCTACCCTCCCGTCGATGAGCGCCATAAGCTGGACAAGGCATTCGAGCACCTTGGACTGGTGATGTATTCCCCGCGCCGCCTGCGCCCCCTGATGACCACCGCTATCGCCTCCGCGCTCCGCATGGGGCACCGCTTTCCTTCGGCGATTGCCGCGGGACTGGCCACCATCGATGCCTACCGCGAGGCACGCAAACTGGAGGCGTGCATGATGCGGAACGCCCTCGAGATGGACTTCTCGGCAGCGGACACGAAAAAACGCTCGCGAATGATCCACCTCATCGTCGCTGTCCCGGATGAAGACGTGTTACGGCTGATTCATGACATCATGAAACTGTTCCAAGCCTTGTCCAACGTGAAGATGCTCGAAACGGCCGTCCGCTTCATGGAGATTTGCCGCGATGTGGTCGAGCGCCGGCGCGACCTCTACGGTCAGGAAGACTGGGACGGCTTTAACCTGGGCCGGGACGTGATCCAGGGGGGCCTGGACCTGTTCCGGCAATTGCGTCCGGAGGATTTCCCCAATATCATAAGTGGCATCGAGGCCATCGAGTTGGAATGGTTTGAGCGCGTGAAAGCTGAAGCCGCCGCGTGAATCGCGTGCCGGTTGGAGGAGAGAGCATGTTTTCGGTCGATATGGAGATCAAGCGCCGCTTCATTGCGGAGTGCGGCGCCCAGAGCGTCTTTGAAGTGCTGGCCGATGTGCCCGCGTCCGCGAAGCATTTCCCCAATCTCACCGCTTTGGATGCCCTGGGCGAAAACAGCTATCGCTGGGTATTGGGGACCATTGGCGTGCGCAAGTTCTCGCTCAAATCCATCTTCGCCTGCAAGTACAAGCACGACAAAGCACGCGGCCTGATCCAGTGGACGGCAATACGTGGCGAAGGCAATGCGCAGGTGGCGGGCGAATGGCGCATCAAGGCCCTCGACGAACATCGGACCGAAGTGAAGCTCAAGACCCCGGTCCACGTGGAGGTACCGCTTCCAGGACTGATGCGGCCGCTGCTCGCCCCGTTGGTCGTGCGGGAATATGAGCGGCTCGTGGATAAGTACGTGGCCAATCTCTGCAAGACCTTCGAGAAAGAGGGTCAGGCAAAGCCGGCCCGTGCACGGGCCTCCGCGAAACCGAAAAAGAAGCCTCAGACCAGGAAATCGCCCAAGACGTAGCCGCTTGAACGCGACTGCACCCTCAAGCGGAGTTGCTTGGGGGGGCCACGCGGTGTGGGTCCTTCTCTACGAGCGCGCGGGCGCGGCCCACAAACTCCCGTTCGCTGGGGTAGGTCATCCGGGCCTCCGCTTCCGCCAACTCGAGCCACAGGGGATCAAATAAGGCCTCCTCATGCCAGGTCGGCCGCGGATCGCTGCGCCGGGCATCAAGCAGGCGCATCAGGAAGTAGCGTTCATCGCGCCGGTAAGCAACACCGTTGTGGACGTATTCGGACACGGCTTCGCCGAGATCATCGACGATTTCAACGGCACAGTAGCCGGATTCTTCGCACACCTCGCGGCATGCCGCCTGCTCGTCCGATTCCCCCTTGTCCAAGTGGCCTTTGGGCAGGCGGACTTCGTTGATCAAGCGGCCATTGCGCTCGATATCTCGGCGCAATACCAGGATCCGCAGGCGACGATCCACCACCACACCGCCGGCAACACGATGACGTTTAACCGACATGCACAACTCTCCCCTGGGATTCGGACGCTATAGGACCTGCAAGACCTATCCAGTGAATGGAGGGCAAGAACGTCAACCTCCATGGTCACGCTCATCAAACCGTCTCAACCGTTCCTGAAATTCCGATTCCTTGCCACGGTCACGCGGGTGATAATAGGTACCGCGCGGCACCCCGTAGTCTTGCGGCACGTAACCCTCTTCAAAATCGTGGGCGTACTGGTAGTCCTGGCCGCGGCCCAGACGGGCCGAACCCGCATAATGCGCGTCCTGGAGGTGGACCGGCACCGGCACCGTGGCTTTCTCCCGGACGTCGCTCATTGCGGCGTCAATGGCCAGGTAGGCCGCGTTGCTCTTGGGCGCACAGGCCACGTAAGTGGCCGCCTGCGAGAGAATGATCCGGGCCT
>JACPGD010000145.1 GCA_016182645.1 Candidatus Hydrogenedentota bacterium
CGGCGGAGCCCATCACGGGACCGTTGGCCACGCCCGCCGCCACAATGTGGTCCACCTATCATGGCGGTCCCGAGTTGGCTGGTTATGTGGAGACGGCGCTCCCCGAAGAACCTGAAGTGCTCTGGCGGTATCAGGCCGACGGTCCGATTTACTTTACGCCGGTCGCCGATGAGCACGGCCTCTACGCCAACACGCGCACGGGCCAGGTCTGCGCCCTGGATTTTCAGGGCAATGAGCGCTGGACACGGCAACTTATGCGAGAAAAAGGGCCGGACGGCACAGAAAAGCCAGAGCGGCTCGAAGCGCCGCTCGCGGCTTTTCTTTCGCTCGTCATCGCCGGCGCGACCAGCGGGAAGGTCTATGCACTCGACGCGGCCACGGGAGACGTTAGGTGGTCGTATGACCTGAACGGCACGGTGCTGGGAACAGTCAACCTGGCGCCCGCCACGGCGCCGGGCGAACCAAACCGGCTCTTCGTCATCAATCAGGACGATGGCGCGCTGCACTGCGTCGATGCGATTACCGGCAATGGATTGTGGCAGGCCGACCCGATTGATCGCTGTGACGGCTCCGCCGCGATAGGTGGAGGCAGTGTCGTCTTCGGCAGTTGCGCGGCGGCGCTGCACGTATTTAAAGCGGCGGACGGAGTGCTGCAACAGAACATCGCGCTGGACATGGATTCGCAGGTGGCGAGCGGGCCGGCACTTGCGGGCACGTTCATCTATTCCGGCAGCCACAGCGGCTTTTTCTATAATGCGGACGCGGCCACGGGCCGGATCCTCTGGATCAACAAAGACAGCGAGGGCGAGATCTTCTCGACGCCCGCCGTCGCGCCGGAACTGGTCGTGTTTAGCTGCGACGACGGTAACGTGTACGCTCTCGAGCGCCGCACGGGCGCGCGCAAATGGACCTTCGAGACGGACGCCACGCCAACGTCGCCCGTGATTGCGGGGACGAAGGTGCTGGTGGGCGCGGACGGCGTGCTCTATATCGTGGAGTTGGAGACAGGCGAAAAGATCTGGTCGTATGAAATCAGCGATGAAATCGCGGCGCCCGCCCTCATTGAAGGGATGGTCGTCGTTGGAAGTGAAGACGGTACGGTAACCGCCCTTGGGAAACCGGCCGGTGCCGGTTAGGAGGCGATGGGAAGCATGGGAACAATGCCGATGAGCGAGTCCCAGGATCTATTGACGATCAAGACGTTGACGAAAGAGTTTCCCGGCGGCGGCGGGCCGGTGAAGGTGCTCGATGGCGTCAGCCTCACTGTTCGGGCGGGCGAGTCGCTGTCTGTCGTGGGGCCTTCCGGCAGCGGCAAGAGCACGCTGCTGAATATTATTGGGGCGCTGGACCAGCCAACCGCGGGCGAGGTGCTGTTTGAGGGACGGAACATTGCCGCGCTGGGAGAAAAGGAACTTGCCCAATACCGCAATCGCAGCGTGGGCTTTGTCTTTCAATTGCACCATCTGCTGCCGCAATGCACGGTGCTCGAAAATGTTCTGATACCGACGCTGGCCGCGCCCACCAGTGATGATGCGCGCACCAGGGCGCTGCATCTGCTGGGGCGTGTCGGACTGGAGGGCCGCATTCACGCCCGGCCCGGCGTACTGTCCGGGGGGGAGCGCCAGCGCTCGGCCGTTGTGCGCGCGCTCATCAATCGTCCCCGTGTGCTGCTCGCGGACGAGCCCACGGGCTCGCTGAATCCTGAAAGCGCCGAGGAACTGGCCCGGCTCATGATTGAGTTGAACCGTGAAGAGGGCATGGCGTTGATCGTGGTCACGCACTCTCCCGCCATCGCGCGGATGATGGGCCGCACTTTTTTGTTACAAGCGGGCCGCCTCGTGGAACAGTCATGATACGCTTGATGCTCCGCAGCCTCGCCTACTACTGGCGTTCACACCTGGGCGTATTCGGGGGGACGCTCCTGGCCGCCGCGGTGCTGACGGGCGCGCTGCTCGTGGGCGATTCCGTCAACTACTCCCTCCAGACCTTTGCCACGCTGCGCCTGGGCGGTGTCCACCACGCGCTAGACACCCGTGGCCAACTGATCGCGGAGGCGCTTGCACCACGGCTCGAGCAGGCGGCGGGCGCCCCGGCGGTGTCCGCGCTGCACCTGCGGGGCATGGCCCTTTCGCAACCGCAAACGGGTGCGGAAAGCACCCAAATCAACAACGTGCAGGTCATCGGCGTGGAGGAGCGCTTCTGGGCTTACGGCCAGGGCACACCCGTCGCCCTGGGGCCGTATGAGACGGCGCTGAACAGCAAGCTGGCGCACGCGCTGGGCGTGCGCGAAGGTGACACCGTTTCGTTGCGCGTGGCGAAGCCTTCGCTCATGGCGCGCGACTCGCCGCTGTCGTCACGCGAGGAGGACCGCTCCATTCGCAACCGCTACACGGTGCGCCGCGTACTTTCGGATGAGGAGATGGGCCGCTTCGGACTCACGCCCAGCCAGATCGCGCCGTATAACGCCTTCGTGAGCCTGCCCTTTCTCCAGACCCAGGTCGAGCAGCAGGAGAAGATCAATCTAGTACTTCTGGGCGAGGCGCCAGTGGATCGATCCATGGATCAGGTCCTCAAACAAGCATGGCAGTTGCGAGATATCGGCCTGTCGCTCCGCACGTGCTCGGACGGCGTTGTGCAACTTGAGTCGGAGCGTCTCTTCCTCAATGAAGAGACCGCGCAGGCCGCGCTTTCGATTCCGGAAGCGCGCGGCACGCTGACGTACCTCGCCACGTCTCTGGCCAAAGGAAACAAGCTCACGCCCTATTTCTTTGTCGTCGCAGGCGCACTGCGAGAACAACTGGGCGAGAATGACATGGTGATCAACCGCTGGATGGCCAATGAACTGCGCGCGGGAGTGGGTGACGCCGTGACGCTGACCTATACCCAACTCCTGCCCTCGAACAAGTTCGAGGACGCTTCGCGCGGATTCACCGTGCGCGGCATTGTCGAGATGGAGTCGCTGGCGGCGGAGAAAGAGCGCATGCCCATTTTCCCGGGGCTGAGCGACGTGGAAAGTTGCAGCGACTGGGACGTGGGCATGCCGATGGACGACGTCCTGCTGAATGACAAGGCCAACGAGGAGTACTGGGAGACTTGGCGCGAAACCCCCAAGGCGTTTGTGTCGCTGAAAGCGGGACAGGAAATGTGGTCCAACCGGTTCGGCAAGCTTACCGCGGTCCGTTTTCCCCCCGGCACGTCTGTCCCGGAATTGGAGGGGCCTCTTCGCAATTCCATTGATCCCGCCCAGGCGGGGCTGTATGTGGCGCCCGTGCGCGAACAGGCGCTGCGCGCGGTGGCCGAGGCCATGGATTTCGGCGGTCTCTTTCTCGGGATGAGTTGTTTCCTCATTGTTGCCGCCCTGGTGCTCACCGCCCTGTTGTTCGTCTTCGGAGTGCAGCAGCGTGCCTCGCAGATGGGCATTCTCGGCGCCGCGGGATTTCGCCCACGGCAGATCCGCCTGCTGCTCCTGGGCGAGGGCCTGTTGATTGCCGCGGCGGGCGCGGCCGCTGGGGCCGCCTTCGGGACTTTATACACGCGGGCGCTGCTCCATGGCCTCGGGCAATATTGGCGCGGCGCGGTGGCCAATGCCACGTTGTATTACCACGCCGAGCCAGCCACCGTGATCATCGGCGCCGTGAGCACCCTGCTCTGCGCTTTCTGCGCCATGACGCTGGCGGTGCGGAAGCTTTCCGGCCAAACTCCGCGCGATCTGTTGAACCTGGATTTCACCCAGGCGTCAGCCGTCCCGCGGGAGCGCAGGCATGTCTCGTGGGGATTGTATGTGCCCCTGACGCTCCTTGCGCTCGCAGTGGCCGCGATCGTTTATGCGTTCGCAGGAGAAGAGCGGGAGGTCGCGTTTGTTTTCTTCGGCGCGGGCACGCTGTCGCTCCTTGCAGGCATCGGTCTGTTCCGTAACTATCTAGTTTCTCTTGCGGAAAGGCAATTTCGGGAGGGCGAGCGTACCCGCGAGCCGGTTGAAACGCGCAGGATATTGAGCTTTCGCGGCCATGCAACCGGCTCGCGGGTACGCTCGCCCTCCCAGAAATGTTTTCGCAACAAGGAAGTCTTTGGCCTGCGCAACCTCGCGCTGCTGAACCTTGCGCGGCGGCCGGGCCGGAGCCTGGCGGTGGTGGGCGTGCTCTCCAGCGGCTGCTTCCTCGTCTTTGCGGTGTCTGCCATGCAGGAAGACCTGGAAGCGCATGCCTCCGCGCGGGCATCCGGCACGGGGGGCTTCGCGATTCTCGCCGAGAGCACGTTCCCGGTGCTGGATGTCCCCCACGGGCTGGTTCAGGCGCCCGATGTCTCTGATACGGCCATCAAGGTGCGCGATGGGGATGATGCAAGTTGCTTGAATCTGAACAAGGCGCAAACGCCTCGCTTACTGGGCGTTGACCCGAAAGCGTTCGCTTCGCGGGGCGCGTTCACCGGCGAAGACGGCGCGGAAGCGTTCTGGCGTCAACTCGACGAGCCGCTGCCGGGCGGGGAGATCCCGGCGTTTGTCGGCGATGCCAACACGGCGATGTGGACGTTGAAAAAGAAAGTGGGCCGGGAGAAGGGAGATGTGTTGATCTACAAAGATGAATCTGGCGTGGAAGTCCCCATCAAACTCATCGGAACGCTGCCCGTGCGCCTGTCCGTCTTCCAGGGCAGCCTGCTGATCTCGCAAGAAGCCTTTACTCGGCTCTTTCCCGCCGAGGACGGCCACCGCCTGTTTCTTCTCGACGCGCCTCTATCCGAACAATCTGGCGCCATCGAGGCGCTGCGCAAACAATACGATCGTTTTGGAATGGATGCCATGCCCGCGGTCGAGCGGCTCCGCGAGTATGCCGTCGTGGAATCCACGTACCTCGCCATGTTCCTCGTCCTGGGCGGGCTGGGCATGGTGATCGGCAGTGTCGGGATGGCCGTGGTGGTGCTGCGCAATCTCTTCGAGCGGCGCGCGGAAATCGCCATGCTGGCGGCCCTTGGATTCAGCAGCGCGCTGCGCCGCCGCGCCTATCTCCTCGAATTTGGCCTGCTGCTCCTGGCGGGGCTGGGCATCGGAGGCGTGTCGGCGGGCATCGCGCTCCTGCCCGCGCTGAGCAGCAGTCAAACGGCCCTTTCAACAGGAACATTGCTGGGCATGGCGTTGTTGGTCCTGATTGCGTACGCGGGATGCCTCGCATTGGCGCTGTTCGTCCCCTTGCGCAACGTGGATTTTGCCGCCTTGCGCAGCGAGTGAACCTGGAAAAAGCAGGTCTGTCACTCGATCTTTAGCCAGAAGTCTTTAAACACAAATACAGATAGAAAAAACCCCAGCGGGACATTGATTAACACACCAATCGTAAACGCCCAGAAGGGTTCCCAGCCGAACTTGGTCAGTTCCTTGAAGCGCGTTGTCAGGCCGATGCACAGGAAAGCGAATACAAAGGTCCACGTGCGCAAGGTGGTAATCGGAGTAATCAGGTCACGGCCCAGGTTCTTGAAGGCGTCGCCGGATTCGGCCCCATACGCCTTCACAATAATCGTCATGACCACCGATGCGGCGACGAATCCGAGGACGAATTTCGGGAATCGTTCCCAAATCACGGCGGTGCCCACGCGCGCGCTCTGTCCGCCCTGCCTGCGCTCCCAGTACACCACGGCAACAATCGCGAGAATAAAGCACCAAATCCCGATCCAGATGTCCCGCCCGATTACTTTCATCAGCGTGAATGCGCGGATGGCATTCTCCGTGTCGTAGAACTTCGCCATGCTTGCCAAATCGGCCTGTTCGGGGCGGGCATTGCCTGCGGCCACCGCGCGCACGGCATCTTCCAGACCTTCCGGTTTCTGTGGGGCATAGGCGGCGGCCGCGGCAAAGCCCGCCGCGTCGGCAAACTCCGATGTCCCGATCCACGCGCCGGCCACCGCGGTTTCCAAGTGAAACACGCGCGAAAATAAGGGCAGCAGGAAGATCATGATGATCGCCCATACCGTCACCAGTGAAATCGAAATCGCGATGTGCTCCTTCCTGGCCTTGACGGCCGCGCCCACTGCGATGGATGCTGACACACCGCACACGGACCCACCGGCGCCCATCACAGCGCCGAATTGGGGTTCCAGCTTGAACAGCTTGGTGGCCGCCAGGAATATCGCCAGCCACGTCACGGTCGAGACCAACGTCGCCTGCAAGAAAGCAATGGGACCGGCGGAGAGAATCAAGGTCAGCGGGAGCGTCGCGCCTAGCAGCACAATGCCGGTCTTAATGTAATATTCCGTGCGCAGCGAGACCTCCAGCCACTCGGGCAGCTTGAACAGGTTGCTGACGGCGAGGCCCAACAGGAGTGCAAGGAGCGGCGCTTCCAGATTGTACTGCTTGGCGAAGCTCGAGCTGGACAGCACCAAAATTGCCGCGGACGACAAGAAGATGAGAATGAATCCCGGCACATAGCGCCGGGGGGACAAGCCCATGGCCGTGATGCTGAGGACAAACACCGCGAGAAAAACGCCGAGAAGAGTCACATACCAAAACCAGTTTCCCGCAACATGCTCCACGACGGTTGAAAACGTCTGCCATGCCGGGGGTTTCGCTGCAAAGTGGCCGAGGGCCTCCGCGTAACCCGCGGCATAAGCGAGAACAACGAACGCAATGATCCCCAATCCGAGCCAAACGGCCCACCAATCTTCCGTTTTCCAAAGCTTTTGCCATGCAGGACCCACTATGATTCTCCATTGCCTTGTGACAGCAGGCGCACGTCTTGCCGGCCGTTGATTTTCGATACCGGTTCGTGAGCCGTAATCGTAATCAAAATCTCGATTACGATGCACGATCCATTCGTACTCGCTTACGGCGCCAGCATTGGCCTCTGGATTCCCGCCTTCACGGGAATGACGATATTCTGGACTATTCTCACAACCTTCGTCATTCCCGCGAAGGCGGGATGGGTAAGCGCAGCGCGATCAGCGAAGGACCCGGAAGCGTTCGCGCAACCTTCAATATCGCGGTGGAGATTGGTGGGAACCAGCGATAATCAGATGACGCTTGATTTAATCCGCGCACTTCGTCATAAACTCATTCTTGGCGTTTCCTTTGTGGTGAAGAATTAGAGTCTGCGTGGCGCCCATGAAAAAATTCCGCGTGCTACACACCTGCGGGCATGAAGCCACACACGGCTATTCCGGACGCGAAGGGGAACTGCGCCAGCGTCAGGAATGGCTGGCGCGCCAGCCGTGCCAGGAATGCTGGCGCAAGCAGCAGGCAAGCCTCGCGCAGCAACAAACAGAGGGATGGAAACTCCCGCCGCTCGAGGGCGGCAGCGATGAAGTGGCTTGGGCCGAAGTCATCCGCGCCAAGGCTATCGCACACAACCGTGAATTCACGGAACGCATGGTCAAGCTCAGCCAGACGGACTCCGGCGAGGACGAGTTATGCGCCGTCATCGCTGAAGCCTCCCAGTCCGCCATGCACGAACTCGAGAATATCACCGCCGCCTCGTGGTGGATCGAGAACCGCTTTGCGGCCTTGGCCTATGTGCACCAGGCAACGGTGACAGCGGCCGCGCCCCTCCTCCCGCCGGATCCACCGTTGGAATAGTCTTCCATCTAGAAAAAGCCTTTGAGTCGCAGAGTACGCAGATATTCGCAGATGGGCATTGACTTTTTTGCTCTGCAGGGCGAAAGCGTCTTGGTGAAGCACGGGATTGAATTTCGATCTACAAATAATTGCATCAACTTATGAGTTTTCACGAGGATACTGCCATCTGCATCTGCGCACATCGGCGTCATCTGCGATTGGACGGCAGTTTCCATATTCAATTACCGGGCGCACTTGGTCTTTTCAATTGAGTGTAATCGAAAAGTTTTCAGGGCTCCCTTGCCGCAGCTGAATGGTTTGCTTTGCCGTTTTTCCTTGATGCTCGGCTTCCACCGTGTATTGGCCATAGAACCCTCGAAACTGGAATCGGCCCTCCTCATCCGTCCGCCCGGCGCTGTTCGTGTGCCAGTCTTCGTGGATCAGGTTCAGGAGCGCCGAGTACGCGGGCTTTGGGCTCAGGTCTTTGCGCAGCAGGCCACCGCCCTCCAGCCAGGAACCGTCATCGCACAGGTCCCACCAGGTAATCGCGGCCACGGCAGGATGGGCAAAGCACACGGTGTAGAACTTGACGGCGTAATCCGCCTGGGCTGCCTCATCCCAACCACCCTCGATATGTGAACCCGTGATCGCCAATCCGGAAGAAGTCGGGGTGAATTCCGTGATGTGCAAGGCTTTGCCGAACGAGGCGTATTTGTCCAGGTGCGCCTTCACGCGAAAGAGCGGAAACCGCATGGTACGCGGTTCATGCGCCTGAATACCAATGCCATCGAATGGCACTCCCCGCCCGATTGCTGCTTCGAGCAAGTCGAAGAATGGTGGATAGCCCGTGGCCATCACGGCGTAGTCGTTCACAATGAGATGTGCTTCGGGATCCGTTTCTCGCGCCCAGCGGTAGGGCTGGTCAATAGCGATATTGAGAGCGGTAGGGCTGGTCAATAGCGATATTGAGTACGTGGGCCGGCTCGTTCACGACCTCCCAGAACTCGATTCGCCCCTTGTAACGGTCGACAATCTCCCGCACTCGCTTTTCTTGCAGTTCCGGGCTGGGCAGACCTCCGGTCCAGCCCGGTCTGCCTGCCTCATTACCCCACAAGAGGGGGTGGCCCTTAAGACGGATGTCGTGCGCGGCGCACCAGGCCACCACTTTGTCCGTCGCACCGTATTGCGGTTCCCCCTGCTTTTGCTCGTACCATTTCCAATAGAACCCCGTTGTGGCGTAGTTGAAGAGATCCGCGAACCGTTGCTTGTACTGATCGTTTTCCGCCTTGGACCTGTACCCATCGAATTTATAGATATTGCAGCCAAACAGGAAGTCGTGCGTCACCTGCTTCACGGAAACTTGCGCCTGCGGCGCTGGCGCTCCCCTTTCGTCAACGACAAGGAGTGTGGCGGCCGTCTTGCGGTTCTGCTCGATGGCGGCGCGCGCTGCCTCGAGCGTCCGGTCCTCAAGTTCCGCACTACGCAGACGCCACGCGCGTTTCCATGCGGCTTCGTCTCCCCGCGCGGCTTCCGGCATGCCCTCACCGGGCCGAATCTCCATGACATCCAGGTAGAGGTTGCGGTCTTCCAGGCCCTCCCGGTGATCATTCATGAATACGGCCGTAATCTTGTAAACGCCTGGGGCCACGTGGATGGGGAAGGTATACTCTTTGAGCACGGCACTGTCGACTGGCCGGGTCTCCACAAATTCGTCATCGACCGCGACGCCCATTAAAGGCCAGACACCGGCGCACAGCGATCCATATGCCCGAACGGCGAGACTGTACGGGCCTTCTTTTTCAAAGTGCACGTAGTCGCCCACTTCGCCGTTCGACCATAGATTCCAAACGTCCCCCTGTGCGCCCCCCACGGTCCGGATATTGGCGTTCTCGGCTTCAACGAGAAGCGCAGCTACACAGGAATGCCCTGGCCACGATACCCAAACCAGGGCCAATAGCAGGCAGACTCGATTTCTCAAGTTCCCTGACCCCTTCCGCTTCCGTGCAAGTTGCCGACTGCCGTCGCGATAAATGCTGCGCTGACCATTGCGTCTATGCGCTGATTTCGATCCCTTCCCGCCGGGCAATTTCGAGCAGCGGCTGGCCGTCGTCTGTCTCCCATTCGATTTCCCCGCAGCCAATCGGCTGGATGGGCGACGGAGAATCCACGCGCCCACTGGCACGCCAGAGTTCCGTCTCCAATTCGCGAGAGTATCTTCTGTCGAATTCGGGGGCCAGCACGATGAGATCAATGTCACTCCACTGGTCGGCGGTGCCCTTGGCATGTGATCCGAATAGAATTGCGCGCCGAGAATGAATCCCTCGCTCCGGCAACACTGACAGGTATTTTCTGATCGCTTCTATAATTGCTGCTTCAGCCATTGGTAGAATTCCTTTCCCTTCCGGATATTCTCTCTTATGGCCAAGGGATCCAATGGCGGTCGATCGATCCGCGGATAGCGGCCTTCAAGCTGGTATTCATTGAATTCACGAAGCAATTCAGTCTGCTCTGGGGAAGGCGTGAACGCAGCAAGCTTTGCCGGGTACAGGAGATCGTGTATGCGCGGCGGAATGTCGCTCGTCACCTTAGTGACGTGCGCCTTTAACATCTTTTCGAGTGCCAAGTGGGCCGCGAACGCTGCGAATTCATAGCGTTTCCCCGTGAGGAGCCACTCGCTATCTTGCCACGCTCGCTCCGCTCCCGTGAGCCAATAGACGATATGTTTTTCGACATTCACCACTGATTCATGTGTCCCTTGCTGTATCCAGGTCCAACGTGGGCTTCGCCCACAACCCAGGGGGTTGAGTTGAGACTGCGCCATCGTCGTATTCTCATGATAGGTATGTGAAGACGCCAACATGAGAAAGGAGCGACGGCGCATGAACATCTTTGTAGCGAAGTTTCGCAATCTAATCAAGGGTATTCTGACGGGATTTGATCGGATCGTGTTTAAGGGTTCGATTCTTCCCCTGCCGTACGCCGAGGGCACCATGGGTTAAACGGGGTTAAACGGGGACAGTAACGAATGGCGCTAAGTTAAGCGTAACATACTGCAAATAAGTGCTTTGCCGAGTTTCCCTCCACGGGCGGTTGCCGCACTCCTCTGGAGCGGATCCTTGCCAGACCCAATAGACACAGGCATTGCAGAAACGGCGACGTGGAGCCTTGAGAATACGCAGTCCAGATGCAGGGCGCTAAGTTGCTTCGCATGAGTGGCTTACGCTTAACTTAGTGCCATTCGGGACAGTAACCATTTAAGCAAACTCGAACGCGCGAAAAACCTCAACGTCGCCGTGCGTGAGTGGGGCGACAAGGTCATCTTCCTCTACCGCATCGTCGACGGCGGCGCGAACCACAGCTACGGCATCCAGGTCGCCAAACTCGCCGGCCTCCCGCCGGCGCTCATTCGCCGCGCGAGAGAAATCCTCGAGTCGCTCGAATCTGGCAATGCGGCCGCCGCCGGCCTCCCCCAGCAAATGTACCTCTTCGGCCCGCAAACCGCGCCCGCCGTCCCCAGCGAGGTTGAAAAGGAACTCCAATCCGTCGACCCCGACACCCTCTCCCCCCGCGACGCCCAGGAATTCCTCTACCACCTCAAGCACTTGCTCTCCAAGCCGCGGGCGCACTGAGCGGTGCGCGAGCGAGGTGTGTTCAACTCCTTCAGAGTAGCTCGGTTTGGTGCTCTTCCCCCATCCCAGGGTAGGCCCGCTCCACGCGGGCCAACCCTAGGCTGAGATGTTCAATGCCTTTGGCATACGGCATCAGGTATTCCGAAGGAACTCCCTATCAAAGCCTATCTTGCCGACCCGCCCGCAATGTTCCACGTGGAACACTGCATATTTGTTCAGTTGTAGGCTCTGTGCCGAAACAAGGGTGGCAGATCTGTTCAGCGACGGGGGAATGGGGCGAGTTCGGTTTGCGAAACAAGGGGGAATCAGCGAACATAATCTATTAATTAAAAGAATTATATGAACACGTGCTACATATTGCCGCGAGAAAATAGTATCCCCCGATTTCCCGCCTCCAAGAATGAGTCGTGCGGCAGTCTTGCAGCACCTCCGCTTGTTGCTCGATGGGGGGTTCTCAGTGCCTTGACATAAGATCATCCTGATTCCTCCCTTGTTTTAATTGATGCGCATGAATTAACATAATGGGAGCCTTCCAGAGGCCTTGTTTCAGGTTGTCACCACAAGCAGCGAAGATTGTCGCCCTGATGCGTGCCGGACGTTATGTACAGCAGTCGCGCGGCTACCGCGCGTTTATCCCCGAAGATCTGCCTCCGAAGCCCGAACTCCATTGGGATGCAGCGCTGACGAAACTGCTTTCGGATGCTGATCGGGCACTGGGCAGGCTGGATGGGGTCGCGTCTATTCTACCCAATCCCAACCTGTTCGTGGCGATGTACGTCAAACATGAAGCGGTACTGAGTTCCCAGATCGAGGGGACGCAGAGCACGCTGGAGGACCTGCTGGAGTACGAAGCGGCGGGGAGGATTCCCCAGGCGCCAGGGTGCGATGTTGAAGAGGTGGTCAACTACGTGGCGGCGATGAACCAAGGGCTGGAGCGGTTGTCTTCGCTTCCCCTCTCCCTTCGGTTGCTCCGGGAAATTCACGAGCGGTTGCTGGAGGGGGTCCGGGGTTCCGCGCGCAGTCCCGGTGAGTTCCGGACCAGCCAGAACTGGATCGGCCCTGCGGGGTGTACACTGGAAACGGCCCAATTTGTGCCGCCGCCCCCGCATGAAATGCGGCAGGCCTTGGACGCCCTGGAGAAGTTTCTCCACGAGCGGGACGACTTCCCCGAACTGATCCACTGCGGGCTCGCCCATGCCCAGTTCGAAACCATTCACCCTTTTCTTGACGGCAACGGGCGTGTCGGGCGCCTGCTGATCACGCTCCTGCTGTGTGAACGGCAGGTGCTCCAGCGTCCACTCCTGTACCTAAGCTACTACTTCAAGGCGCACCGGGCGCAGTACTATGATCGCCTCATGGCTATCCGGGAGGATGGCGATTGGGAAGGCTGGCTGAAGTTCTTCTTGCGTGGAGTTTTTCAAGTAAGCCAGGCGGCCACGGAAGTGTCCAGAGCCATCATGCAACTGCGCGAAAAGGACCGTGGCATCATTTCCAGCCACGGGGCAACGGCTGCAAATGGGCTGAAGCTGCTGGACCACTTGTTCCAACATCCCCTGATTCAGGTGCGAGATGCGGAGAAATTGCTGGAATGTTCGTACGCCACGGCAAACTCGCTGGTCCGATTCTTTGAGCAACTGAATATTCTCAAGGAGATCACGGGACAACAGCGCAATCGAATCTACCGCTATGACGCCTATTACAAACTCTTCAGCCAGCAGGCGTTGACCCTGCCTGCGGCGGCCGCCCAGGCGGAAAGGCCGGGGCAATTAGAACCGTGAACAACACGTACCTGACAAAAAACCTGAAAAGCAACATGATCCCATGACGTGCGTGCCATGCCCAAGCCGCTTCGGCCAGGGCATGGGGACGTTGCTAAATCCACGTGGGGTCCGCATGCCCTGCCCCGAAGAAAGGGCAAGCCATGGGCCGCGGTTTTAAGTTTTCGGAAGGCCCCGAAGGGAATTCAGAAATCTCCGCCCGCAGCTCCATTTCGTTGTGACAGAAATTGAAGCTGTCGGTGATGATCCGGCAGGGGGCTTCGCGGATGAAGACGGGAACCAATCCACGACGGAGTAGGTGATATAGTAGACAGACTAGTCCGAATCCAGTTGATAGGCTTCCATGGCGAGAAGTGTACGGCAGCGGGGGGGGAGATCTGCGGACGGAAGGGTGTCCGCCGCGGCGGATCGGGAGACCCGCGCACAAGAGGAGGGGACAGCGATGAATAGAATGACCATGGCCCTTGCTTTGCTTTTGTGTACATCGTTCGCTCTCGGTGAAGCAGGCGACGAAGCGAAGGACACAGCCACAGCGGAAAACAAGGCCAAACAGTTGCGGGAGGGAATTCTTGCTGAAGCCGCCGCCCTGACGGATCATCCGTGGGCCGGGGAGTACCGTTCCGGCGATGGCATCCTTACCAGGCAGTCGCTGCTCCTTGCGCCTGAAGCCGGATACTTGTTTGAATGGGGCGGGTGCATGGGCCTGTATTACAGGAACTATGGCCCGGTAAAAGAGAGCAACGGCCGCATCCGCCTTTCCTTCACATTGAAGAATAAAGGTGAATTGGGGGCATCCAAAGGCATCCCAGAAGAGTTTGTTCCCGTTGTGTGGGGAGACCAGCATTACCTCATCCCCGCCGGCGATCTCCTGGGGTTCTGCAACACAGTGAACGAGGGGCTCGCGCCCGAGGTGCGAGGCGCCTTCTACCTTGTTCGCAATAGCGACTGGAAGAAGCCCACGGCAGGACTGCCGCTGGTGCCCGAGCAGTTTCAGCCTTACCTGCTCGCGACGCCCGTAACCGCCGAGATCACCGACATCAACGCTGTCACGACACGACCGACGCGGGGTGGATGGCAGTACAAAGATACCAGGGTGACCCTAAATGCGGGCAGGAAAACAGGGTTGCTCAAAGGCATGCGCATGTATGTCGTCGAACCAGAAGATAGATATGGCTTGTTCCTTATCAACACCGTCGAGGAGAGCAGCTCGCAGGCAGTAATGTCAGTGCACGAGCGCCAGGATGGCAAAGTGAAGCACCCGCCTGAGAAGGGCTGGCAGCTCTCGACGCGCCGCGTTTGGCCAAAGAGTGCAACGCAACAACTCCCTGAATGATGCCGGCGCCCCTTGCGACGCGCCACATTC